>NZ_JAGGQY010000053.1:0-73376 GCF_018613105.1 Bacillus sp. ISL-77 | reverse complement strand
TATCTATAGGTACCATATTACTCTGGGTGTTGCCTTTTTACGTTTCCTGTAACGGATTATCAAAACTGTATTGAATATGAATAAAGATATGATGACAAATGAATAGAACGATTAACTTATGACTAAAATAAAATTTGACGGGACACCAATTAGTGTCCTATAATAAAGACACTAATTAGTGTCCTATTTAAAAAGGGGGGGTGATTTTGAACGAGAAAAATCAAGAGCGTGATGTTTATGCAGCCATCGCTGACCCAACGAGACGTAAATTGTTACGATTGTTGGCAGATGCAGAAGAGTTACCTCTTCACGAATTAACGGCTCAATTTCAAATGGGGCGTACTGCTGTATCTAAACATTTGGCAATCCTTAAAGAAGCCGGTCTAGTTGCTGACCGTAAAATTGGTAGGGAAACAAGGTATCGACTAAATGCAGCTCCCCTACAAGAAATTAAAGATTGGGTATCCTTTTACGAGAAATTTTGGAAGGAAAAAGTGATACTCTTAAAAAATTTATTATCGGAGGAATGAATAATGGCAAGTGTATCATTAGATTTTCAGTTTACAAGTTCAATCAATAAGGTTTGGAACGCATTAACAGATTCGGATACTCTTGCAAAATGGATAATGAAAAATGACTTCAAACCAATCGTAGGACATAAATGTCAATTCCGAAATGAGCAGTGGAATTTAATTGTAGATTGTGAAGTATTAGTAGTGGACGAGCCTTATAAGTTATCTTACACATGGGTAGGTGGTCCGATAAACACTACTGTCACATGGACATTGAAGGAAGAGGATGGAACAACCTACTTACATCTTGACCAAACAGGATTCGAAAAAGAAGATCAAGCGTTCAATGGTGCGAAATATGGTTGGGCAAACATGGGCGAAGAACTGAAAAAATTGTTAGAGGAAATGTAAGACCAAACGGCTCAGTATAGGACTGAGTCGTTTGTTTTTTCAAAAACTAACACAACAAATTCATTTGAAGTTGTGCTAACATGGCAATACTAGATTTAGAGAATGGGGAGGATCAATATGAAAATAAATCAATTAATTGCCAACAATATTAATCGTTTAGATGCCGTCTTGCCGGAAGATCAATCGTTAGGAATTGCTGGTTTGTCCGGATCTGGTAAAACCACATTTTGTCAAACTATTGGTGAAGAATCCAAGAAGCGTCTCGTTTCCTTATTGCCTAAGGCTGAATATCAGTATTTATTCCCCAATATTATGGAAACTAATTTCAGTGCCATCAAGATGGAAGAGATGCCTTTAGTACTTTTTCTCGGGAGATCATCCATTTCTTCCAATCCACGTTCAACAATTGGCACGCATACTGGCGTGTTTACAGAGATTCGTGTTAGTCTTGCTGAAAAATATAATCTTTCTCCGGAAGTTTTTTCATTTAATAATCCGTTGGGCTGGTGTCCGGATTGTAAAGGTCGTGGAACTACTAAAAATGTCGAATGTAAAAAGTGTAAGGGAAAGCGCTATAATCAAGAAGTTGAACAATATAAAATTGATTTATTTGATCAACCACATAGTATTTCCGATATCAACAATTTAAGCATTGAATCGATTCATTCCCTTTCAGAGGAATTACATATTAATGAAGCGAAACAACATATTCTTAAAAATATTATCAATATGAATATTGGTTACTTAACATTAAATCGGATCATGGGTACTTTGTCAGGAGGGGAATTAACACGGCTTTACTTGGCAGAATTCATGGCAGCCAGTGAAAATACCGTGATTATTATTGATGAAATCTCCGTTGGTCTTGATCACCAAACATTATTGAAAATTTTAGAACAGATTCAACAATTAGGCTATAGATCCAAATTTGGTTCATTGATCATTCTGACACAGTGCTGGATACAACGGATGAGCAATTGTTCTTTGGACCTGGCAGTGGTAAATACGGCGGAAAAATTGTCGAAGAATCACCGCGTCCAAAACCGATTCCCTGGGAACGAAATCAGGGAGTGCCAGCAGAATACTATCATTTTCAAGATCTTTACTTCCGTAATATTCAAATGGCTGAAATTCAGATTCCCAAAAATAGACTTGTCACCTTTACGGGTGAGTCTGGATGTGGTAAATCTACGCTAGTCAATGAATGTATCGCCAAAGATTTTCTGAAGCGTTATCCAAAAGATAAACTGGTTATCGTTGGTCAGGATCGAAACCAATCGATTACCAGTCGATCCACCGTTGCGACTTTTCTTGATATCAAAAAGAAACTCACAAAATATAGTGAAGATATTGATGATATTTTTGAGCGCTCGATTGAAGACATTATTGAGGACCTTCCAAATGAGGATATCGCACATAAACGTTTGAGCTTATTGATCAAACTTGGACTAGGTTATTTGACATTAGAAAGAAAAACACAAACATTATCGACTGGAGAATTTCAATGTGTTCATTTAGTTTCGGAGCTGTTTGCTAACTCAAGAAACCCACATACGCTTTTTATTTTTGATGAGCCTTCAAAAGGGTTATCACAAAATATTTTAAACCAATTCATTGATAGTGTCAGGGTCATTCTGCAAGATGAATCAGTCTCTATCATGATGATTGAACATAATGCCTATATGTTAGAAAGCTCTGATTTTATCGTTGATTTTGGTAAAAGAAAGATTGCACCTGTCACGCATCTTGAAGTTGTCAGTCATAACGAATATTACGAGCTTAAAAATAGGGAAGATGATGCGCTTCCATCGCAAATTTCTTCGACACTCAAAGCGCAAAATGGCATTACTTATTTAAAAGAAAATCATATCGACTATTTTAAAAATGCAGAAAATGTCTATAAGGGCGGTATCTTAAAAAGCTTATCATCAATGGCCCGTTTGATTTACGGCGAATACGAATCTGAAACTATTGCACCTGTCATTGCCATAGATCTTGAAAGACATTTGTATAGTCAATATAGTTTTCTCTATGAAATGTGCGGCGTGATCAACCATATTGTGGCGGCGCATCCGACCAATAAAGATACGAGAAGTTTTGATTTCTATTCACAGGACAATCATTGTCCTTCGTGCTCAGGCCGCCTTAAGATTGAAATATTTGATAAAGATCTTGTCATTCAGGACAAAACGGTTCCATTCTGGGATGGCCTATTTTATCCTGAAGTGATGGAAGTATTAAAATATTATCAATATCCAAAATTAGAGTTTCTATTTGAGGAAATTAAGAATGAGCTCGGGTTTGATCTGACGAAAAGCTACAATGAGATGTCAAAAGAAGAAAAGCATACGTTTTGGTACGGATACTTTGAAAAGACATTCTATGATAGAGCAGGCAAGACACAGAGGACCTGGGTAGGCTTTAATACCATCGTTGGTGGGTATATGGTCATTTCGAAATCGCTAATTAAAGAGCAAATGAAAGCATCTAAAGAAATGATTACTTGTCCGATTTGTCATGGAACTGTACTTAATCATCATAAACAGCTTACATTTGGTGACACAGATATTCGTGAGATTATTAATCAGCCACTTGATCAAGTGTTACAATTAGTAGGTGAGTTACCTGTACTCGTAAAGCTAAAATCTATTGTTGGCGGCGATATGACTTTGACAGAAGATGTCTCCCTGCTGTCTAGAAAAACACAAGTCGCGCTGAAAATGTTTGAATTGGAACTCGCAAGCTTTGTTGGGTATGAAATAGTATTACAAAATGTCTTACCATTCTGGGACAGCATTAGAGACAATATCGAATCCATCAGCATTAATAATGAGATTACCATCTGTGATTTTGCCAATATCAATGAGACGAGAGAAACCATCATTAATAAGTATTTTAATAATGGAAAATACAAAAAACTAACATATGTTTATGAAACATTTGGTTACAAAAAAATAGTCACTCAAATTAATAAGATTATAAAAAGTCATCCATGTCCATTCTGTAAAGGAAAGAAAGTCATTACAGAAGAGAATCTTCATGATGGCGTGTTTAAATTAACGATACCATGTGTGAGTTGTCGTGCAAGTGGCATCAATGATGAAGGTCGCAAGGAAATGGTCGAAGGCATATCAGTAAAAACATGGTTAACCGGCATAGTAAGTGATGTTGTTGAAGAAAGCTTATATACAGAAGCTGTCGCTGATATTCCAATTTTCAATCGTATTCGTGAGTTAAATAAACGAGATATGATGGCGGTTTATCAATGCCTTGAGCAAAATAATTAGATTAGAATGATTAAAACAAGCCATTTAAGTGCGGACTTAAGGTCTTGATCCCAAGTTGACAAATATTTTTATGTACCTTTTATTTCTCAACTTGTTTAGAAACAGATGATTTATTAAAAAATCCTCTTAGAGGAAAGGCCTATACTGAGGAATTTGGAAAATACAAAGGAATTAAAAGAATTAATATTAAGAAGCTGCAAATTTGGAATGGGATAATATCCTGTTTCTTTTTTTTTTGGTCTATTTTAACAATACAGGTTTAGGTTTATGTTTATGCTCTAGAATACCGTGATGGGTGTCCGTCTAAAATAGGGAACAGGAGTCGACTCTTTATCAGATTATTCTACATAAAATTACAATTATATTACATTATCGACTGTTTCATTGTTATTAGTCCGTTTGGAAGATAAACTATTAATATATAAAAAAATCGAATAAACAATAGGTAACAAGAGGAGATTTTAAAATGATAAGAAAATTATTTAAATATACAGTATCGGCTGCCATCCTCGCCACTATGATTCAAGCAACACCTACTTTTGCAAGTCCAGTAGATTCACCAGTTACACTAAAAGAAATCAATTCTACAAAAGTACAAATCAATGACTTTGAAACAAAGATCCAGCAATTAGACAACCGGATCTCCTTATCCATGGAGAAAAGTCAAAAACTAAACGATCAGATTAAAACACAACAAGGAAAAATTGAAAAAACAGAGGCTGAAATTGAAAACGCTAAAAAGTCCTTAGATGCTCATAAAAAGGTCTATTCTGATCGTCTAAAAAGCATTCAGTTAGAGGGCAAACAATCAATCGCTACTTACGCGGAGCTTTTACTTTCGTCTGATAACATTTCAGAGTTTTTAACTCGTTTTACTGCTATATCGCATATCATGGAAACTGACACAGACTTACTGAACGGTTTAAATGATAAAGAACAAGCGTTAGAAAATGCAGAGGAAAAATTACATAATGAGTTTGACCAATTAAAAAAGAGCCAGGTTGAATTAGCTTCTGAACAAAAAAAGATTGAAGAAGATAAAAAAGAAGTTGAAAAAGGAATAGCTGAGGCGAAAAACACATTACAAAACCAACAGGCTCAACTGGCACAACAAAAGGCTGAACAAGCCCGACAGCTTGCTGCACAACAACAAGCCCAAGAACGAGCTCAGCAAGCCCAACAACAGTCCCAACAGCCTGCTCAACAAGCCCAGCAACAAACTCAACAACAGGCACCAGTAAGCAGCAGACCTTCTAAGTCTGCACCACCGTCAGTTGCAGCCATTTCAACTAACTCTGGATCGGCAAGTGCGATGATTGCTTACGCTAAACAATTTTTGGGCGTTCCTTACGTTTGGGGCGGGTCAACGCCAAGCGGATTTGATTGTTCGGGATTCACTTCCTATGTGTTTCGTTCAGTTGGCATTAATCTGCCAAGAGTTTCACGAGACCAGCAAAATGTTGGAACAAGAATTTCTCCGAGTCAAGTACAGCCAGGAGATTTAGTATTCAGGGGTTCTCCTGCCTATCATGTCGGCATTTATATTGGAGGCGGGCAATATATACATGCTCCGCAAACGGGTGATGTTGTGAAAATTGCTTCGTATAATCCGTCTAAATTTTCTAGTGCTGCTAGAGTATTGCGTTAGAAGTAACCATTTTTTGAAATGTAATCTTAAATAGTGAGACCCTTGCAAAAAAGTTAATTGCTTTTTCAAATAAACATAGGCAAAATCATGTTAGAGTAGGTTATTTATACTTACTCTAATTTTTTTTGCTGTTATTTTACCCATTGTCATAAATGAAGGTGATTAAATGATACATAAATATTTAGGTCAGACCCTTAGTTTTGAGATAAATTATAAAAATCGTACATCCATGGGCATTTATATAGATGTTTATGGAAATGTTGAAATCCAGGCTCCTAAAGGGACCTCCGATGAACTTATCCTGCAATTATTAGAGGAAAAATGGGATTGGATCCAGCAAAAATCAACAGAAATGAAGGATAGAACGCTTGGCCAAAAGGTAAAGGTCTATGATCATGGTGAAACCTTTCTTTATTTAGGAGACGAATATTCTATCCAGGTCTCTCAAGATATAACTATCAAGAAAGACTATGTAGTGTTAGAAGGGGATAAGTTATATATATATGTGAAACAGCTTGAGGATGAGAAAATAAAACAAGCCTTAAAACGGTTTTATTATCAGCAATGTAAAACCTTAGTAGAGAGGAGTATTCGTTCCTATCAAAGTAACTTTAAAATAAAACCAAGGTCTATCCGTATTTCTGATAATAACAGGAACTGGGGAACCTGTGATTCCAGGCAGCTATTAACCTTCAATTGGAAGCTCGCGATGGCACCATTGAAGGTAATTGAATATGTAGTCGTTCATGAAATGTGCCATATGGTTCATCTGAATCATGATCGATCTTTTTGGCGCCTTGTAGGTAAAATAATCCCCGAGTATGAGCAAATGGAGAACTGGCTAGCTTTATCAAGTTGGAAAATGACAGTCTAAAAGTGGAACATCAATTTTAAAGGGAGACTTACTGATGGATAATAATGATATATTAATTCGAATGAGATATGCACTAGAAATAAAAAATAAAGAAATGGCAGAAATATTTAAACTTGGCGGAGTGGAAGTAACAGTCCCTGAGGTAATAAAGATTCTAACAAAATCCGATGATGAGGCTGAATATGACGATCAAATAAAATGTAATAACAGTATGTTAGATTCATTTTTAAATGGCCTTATTATTTTTAAAAGAGGGAAACAAGAGACCAAACCAGGACAGTCGGATACACCGGAACCATCAATAAAGAAAAGCGCAAACGTTAATAATCTCTTGTTGAAGAAAGTGAAAATAGCGCTGGCATTAACTACTGAGGATATGCTGGAAATATTCGAAAATGCAGGAATAACAGTAACAAAAGGAGAACTCGGCGCTTTATTAAGAAAAGAAGGACATAAGAATTATAAAGAGTGCGGGGATAAATACGCAAGGAATTTCTTAAAAGGTATAGCTATAAAATATAGGGAACAGTAATAACAAACAGAGCAACACTACATTGGTTGCTCTAAACTTTTTAAAAAGAAAAGGGGATTCGATGGCTAAAGAAATTAATGAACTAGGCTGGAATTTAGATAACAGTTATGCCCGACTGCCAGAATCATTTTTTACCAGTACCGACCCAACCCCTGTACGCTCACCCAAGTTGATTATTCTCAATAATCGGCTGGCAACCTCCCTTGGCTTGAATATACAGGAGCTCGAAAGCGAAAATGGTGTAGCGGTGTTGGCTGGCAACCGGATACCTGATGGGGCAATGCCGCTTGCCCAAGCATATGCAGGGCATCAATTTGGGCATTTCACGAAATTAGGGGATGGACGGGCTATCTTGCTTGGTGAACAAATCACCCCGAAAGGTGAACGGTTTGATATTCAACTTAAGGGTTCAGGTAGAACACCGTACTCCCGCGGAGGCGATGGTCGAGCGGGGCTTGGACCGATGCTGCGTGAATACATCATCAGCGAAGCAATGGATGCGCTTGGGATACCAACCACCCGAAGTTTAGCTGTTGTGACAACCGGGGAGGCAGTACTCCGCGAAACCGCCCTGCCAGGTGCGATTCTGACTCGTGTGGCAGCCAGCCATCTGCGCGTTGGTACCTTTCAATACGTTGCAAAATGGGGCACAGTTGAGGAGCTCCAGGTACTAGCAGACTATACACTAAAACGCCATTATCCACACGTTGACACTGATGAGAGACGATATCTATCGCTGCTACAGGAAGTGATCAAACGTCAGGCAGCGCTAGTAGCGAAATGGCAGTTGGTTGGTTTTATCCACGGGGTCATGAACACCGACAACATGACCATTAGCGGAGAAACGATTGATTATGGTCCGTGTGCTTTTATGGATACTTATGATCCTGCAACAGTATTTAGTTCTATTGATAGGCAAGGACGTTATGCTTATGGCAATCAGCCGTATATTGCCGGTTGGAATCTCGCTCGATTGGCTGAAACTCTTTTGCCGCTCTTACATGACAATCAGGAACAGGCTGTCCAACTGGCTCAGGATGAGATTTCACATTTTATGGAGTTGTTCCAGGGTAATTGGCTGGCTGGAATGAGAGCCAAACTCGGCATATTTAACGAGGAAGAACAGGATGAATCTCTTGTTGATAATCTTTTAACTATGATGCAGAAGTATAAGGTGGACTATACCAATACTTTCCGAGCATTAACTTTCGATAAGCCGGAGGATACAGTCTTAGTGGAGACTTCGGAATTTAAGCAGTGGTATGAGCAATGGCAAGCACGTCTAAACAGACAGCAGGAATCGAAAGACTCCTCACACCAGTTGATGCGTAATAGCAATCCTGCGGTAATTCCTCGTAACCACCGGGTGGAGGCCGCACTAGACGCTGCCGTGAATCAAGAAGACTACAGCGTAATGGAGCGGTTGCTTAATGTACTTTCAAGCCCATATGCGCACTCCCCAGAACAGGCGGAATACTGCACGCTTCCTGAGCAATCAACCCAGCCTTACCAAACCTTTTGTGGTACATGATAATCATTAATTAAATCTCTTTTTAGGAAATTAAGGTGTGAGGATGACCGCGTGTTTATATTAACTGAAAATGCCAAAACAGAACTACAAAATAGGTTGAAACTAGCTGATTCAAAACAATTTATCCGGCTGCAAATGCGTAAAAGTTGTTTTATGAAAGTGAAATTGACCTTGGAAGAAACGATTCAGCCAAATGATGCAGAAATCACTAAGGATGAGTTGCATTTCATTATTGACAATGGTGAGTGCCATTATTTCAATAATAAAACGTTAGATTTTATCCCAGATACAACAGGTTTTAAACAATTTGAGATTATTTAAAAAGGAGTCTGATTTCTATGAAATCAGGCTCCTTTTTTTATATTTTCAACGTAAATTAAAAAAACAACTAAATTATTAAAAATATTGACAGAATAATGAACGAGAGTTACTATTAGATTGTCCTTAAGAAATGTGAACTTCGTTCGATAATGTCGAATATAAGGAGGATGGTTGTGTCAGAACGTTTAATTCAGTCTGTTGAAAGAGCCGCTGATATCCTAGAATTATTTTTGGCTACTAAACCAGAACTAAGTATCAAAGAGATTAGTGAGAATTTAAATTTATCAAAAAGTACTGTCCACGGTATTATCAAGACCTTGGAACATAGAGGGTTTCTTCAACAAAATCCTGAGGATTTGAAATATAAGCCTGGGATCAAGCTTTTTGAACTTGGGAATTTTGTCGGAAAACATTTCGATATTGGGAAAATTGCAAGGCCCATTATTAGAGATTTAGTGGATGAACTAAATGAAACTGTTCACTTAGTTTCGTTACAGCGAGATGAAGTTATTTACATTGAAAAAGTAGAAGGTCAAAGTGCCCTTACTATTTATTCGCATATTGGAAAAAGAGCTCCTTTTCATAGTACGGGTGTGGGAAAGGCAATACTTGCCAACCTTAATGAAAACGATGTTAACAGAATATTATCATCTATCAATTTGGAATCATTTACAAAGCACACGATGACAAATATTGAGGAAATAAAAGACCATTTACATTCCATACGTGAGCAAGGCTATGCGGTCGATGATGAGGAAATTGAGTTAGGGCTTAAATGTATAGCTGCGCCGATATTTAATCATCAAGGAAATGTAATCGCTTCAATAAGTTGTGCTGCACCTAAAATGAGGCTTGATGAAAATCGGCTACCTAAGGTGATAGCAGGAATTAAAAGTGCTGCAGCAGAGATTTCAAGTTGTTTAGGCTATAAAGGTAAAAATACCTGATAGAAAGCCAAAGAGAGAAATAAACACATTAACTTTTAGGAGGAGAATTATTTTGTCAAAAGTAAAAGTTGCCGTTCTTGGCTCAGGGAACATTGGTACAGATTTAATGATCAAACTTGGACGCTCTGAATATTTAGAGCTAACAGCTGTGATTGGGATTGACCCGCAATCAGACGGATTACGCCGTGCAAGAGAATTAGGTTATGCTGGGGTTGATACGGGAATCGATGGTTTTCTTGCAGACAAAACACTAGAAGCAGACATCGTTTTTGATGCAACTTCAGCCAAAGCTCATCTTTATAATGCAAAAGTGTTAAAAGAAGCAGGAATAAAAGTAATTGACATGACCCCTGCAGCTGTAGGCCCATATGTATGTGCTGCTGTAAATATTGATGAACATTTAGATAAAGATAATATCAATTTAATTACCTGTGGTGGTCAAGCCACCATTCCAATGGTTCATGCAGTTAACCGAGTAGCTCCAGTAGAGTATGCAGAAATCGTTGCAACGATTGCGAGCTTAAGTGCTGGCCCTGGAACACGTGCAAATATCGATGAATTTACGGAGACAACTTCACATGCAATTGCTGAGGTTGGTGGTGCTAAAAAAGGAAAAGCAATAATGATTCTAAACCCTGCTGAACCGCCAATTATGATGCGTGATACCGTTTATACACTTGTTGAGGATGGAAAAATGGATGAACAAGCGATTAGGAAATCGATTGAGGAAATGACTACGGTTGTTCAATCCTATGTTCCAGGCTATCGACTCCGCACAGAACCAATTTTTGAAGGAAATAAAGTAACCATCTTCCTTGAAGTAGAAGGTGCTGGTGATTACCTTCCTAAATACGCAGGAAACTTAGATATCATGACATCTGCCGGTGTTAAAATTGCCGAAGCGTTTGCTAAAAAATTATTAACGAAAGAAACAGTTTGAACTGTAGAAAGGGGTAAAAAATAATGACAAATGAAAGAGATATTCTTATCACAGAGGTTGCATTACGCGATGGAAGCCATGCGATCAATCATCAATTTACAGTTGAACAAGTACTTAAGGTTGCAAAGGCATTAAATGACGCAAATGTTCCTTATATCGAAGTATCACATGGAGACGGTTTAGCAGGATCTTCTTTACAATATGGACTTTCACGTACAAATGAAATGGAATTAATCGAAGCAGCCGTTTCTGTTGCCGACAAATCCAAAATTGCTGTGTTACTTTTACCAGGAATCGGTACTTTACATGAATTAAAAGAAGCAGCTAATTTAGGAGCAAAAATGGCTCGTATTGCAACACATGTAACAGAAGCAGACGTGGCGCCACAACACATTGCCTACGCAAAAGAATTAGGGATGGAAACAGTTGGATTCTTAATGATGAACCATATGGCACCTGTTGCTAAATTAGTAGAACAGGCTAAATTAATGGAAAGCTATGGAGCAGATTCAGTATACGTTGTTGACTCTGCAGGTTACTTACTTCCAGACCAAGTTCGCGAACGTATTCGTGCTCTTAAACAATCCATTGGCGTTAATGTTGGTTTCCATGGTCATAACAATTTATCTTTAGCGATGGCCAATACACTTGCCGCAATCGAAGAAGGTGCCACTCGTATTGATGGCAGTGTTCGTTGCCTGGGTGCTGGTGCCGGTAATACACAAACAGAAGTACTTGTAGCAGTTTGCGAACGGATGGGTATTAAAACAGGGGTAGATTTATATAAAATGATGGACTTAGCTGAGGACATTGTGGCACCACTTTTACAAGTACCACAAGAAATCACAAAAGACAGCCTAACACTCGGATATGCTGGTGTATATTCTAGCTTTGCTCTTCATGCAAAACGTGCAGCTGCAAAATTTGGTGTAGATTCGCGCGATATTTTAATTGAACTAGGAAAGCGGAAAGTAGTTGGCGGTCAAGAGGATATGATTGTTGAAGTGGCTGCAGAGATTGCTAAAAACAAGTCAAAAATAGTTTTGGCCTAAAATTTTATAACTCATCACAAATAGATTAATAGAATAGAGTTTTCAGAAGAGGGGACGAAACAGTTCCCCTTCTATCAAATAAGTTATATCGAAATAACAATTATTGATTTTCTATTTACACTGTACATGTAAGCGTTTTAAGCTGTTAAGAAGAGATAGATAACCGTCTTAATTTCATCTTAGTTGGAATTTACATCTTAGGAATAGAGGAGAAATTTTATGGAATTAGTTATTATATTATTAGCACTCGGAATGTTAATGTTTATTGCATACCGGGGATTTTCAGTTATCATGTTTGCACCGTTATGTGCATTATTCGCCGTCTTTTTAACAGACCCAGATTGGGTTCTTCCGTTTTTCTCCAACGTATTTATGGGGAAAATGGTTGAATATATTAAACTATACTTTCCAATTTTCCTATTAGGAGCTATTTTCGGAAAAGTAGTAGAAATGTCAGGATTAGCCCGTTCAATTGCATCTACCCTTATTCAGTTAGTAGGACGTAAACGTGCAATGTTAGTTATCGTTTTATTGTGTGCGATTCTAACATACAGTGGCATAAGTTTAGTCGTTGTTGCTTTTGCTGTTTATCCATTTGCAGCACATTTATTTAGACAGTCAGATATTCCGAAACGATTGATTCCAGGGACGATTGCACTTGGTTCATTTACCTTTACGATGGACGCACTTCCTGGTTCTCCTCAGGTACAAAACGTTATCCCAACTACATTTTTCAAAACAGATCTTTATGCCGCGCCTACTCTTGGAATAATTGGGGCAATTTTTATCTTCATACTTGGGATGCTCTATTTAAACTCACGTCGTAAAAAGGCAGAAAAAGCGGGCGAAGGCTATTATAGTTTCGGCACAATCAAAGAAAAACAGATCGACATTGATTTAGACCAAAATGAAAGTATAGCCCGTAAAATCTTGGCATTTGTTCCAGTAGTCCTTGTCGGTGTTTTAAATAAAGTGTTAACCACTTGGATTCCAAAATGGTATCCTAATGGCTTTGATTTTTCTAAGATTGGCTTAAATTTTCCAAATATTGAAACTTCCCAGGTTGTCGGTATTTGGTCAGTTGAAATTGCTCTTATTGTCGGTATTCTTACGACCATTTTATACAATCGTAAACCCGTTGTTATGAACTTCAAAGATGGCATGAATCTTGGTATTGCTGGTGCATTATTAGCCATCATGAACTCTGCAACAGAATATGGTTTTGGGGCGGTAATTTCAAACCTTCCTGGTTTTACGATGGCGAGAGATGGAATTGCTAAATTATTTACGAATCCTCTATTAAATGGGGCAGTTACAACCAATGTTCTATCTGCTATTTCTGGTTCCGCATCGGCTGGTATCGCCATTTCACTTGGGATTATGGCAGATAAATATATTGAACTAGCAACTCAATTCGGTATCCCGCTTGAAGTAATGCACCGCGTAATTTCCATGGCTTCAGGGGGTATGGATACACTTCCGCATAACGGGGCCGTCATTACGTTGCTTGCGATCACAGGCTTAACACATAAGCAGTCCTACCGTGACATTTTCGCTGTTACCATCATTAAAACAATCGCTGCTTTCTTTATCATTTTAGTATATTTGGTAACAGGGATTGTTTAATAATCCAATGGTTAGATACAGTTTATAGATCTCCAGTCATGGAGGCAATAGCAGGTAGACAAAGTCTAAGTTTGGACATGTCTACTTGCTTTTTTTAAACTGAACATAACCTACCTACTGTTTTTTCAGTTTATTACAGTGTAAATTGACATCAATCATTATAAATATTACACTCAAATCTTGTATAAGGTATGGTCGAATTATATATGAAGAGAAGGAGATTGGATTATTTGAAAAAAACTGAAGAAAAAAATACGTTACCTGAAAATTATGAGGAATTAAAAAAGCAGGCTAGTCGAACATCTAATTGGAGGGAACGTTTAGATGCTGTTGAAGAGTTAGGAAAGTGGAAGAACAAACATATTGTCGATATATTAATGCGTGTAATGAATAATGATTCCGTATATAAGATTCAAGAAGCTGCATTCCGTCAGTTGAAAAAATTAGGGGAAGATGTTCAATTACCGCAAAGAAAAAAAGGTGACTTGATTAAAGATATAACGAAAATCTTGGTAAGAATTAAGAAGAGTTTACCTGAAGATCATAGCTATGAAGAGTTCAAAGAGAAGATACAGAAGATGAGACTTGATGTATATGATACTTACGAAGGTGATAAGGGTGCTGACTTTGATACATGGCTTGAAAGCACATGGGTGTCCTTACCTAAAAGGTAAATCGTTAGCGTCATTTCTTTTTTTATAATAAAGACAGATACCCGATTGCAAATTATAGCAATCGGGTTTTTAGTGAACAGTTTAGCGGATATCCAGACAGATTAAAAGGGACAAACATCCCATACTTTGCAAGAATAGTGGCAGTTGTAGACGTATATGATGCACTGACTTCGGAACGTTCTTACCGTAAGTCATGGACACTACACGGAATCCATCTGTCTATCAATTTCCAGCGCAGTCGATCAAAGACCAACCGACCATCCGAAAAATATCTTCAATTAAATAATACTAAAAAACAACACTTGAAAAAAAGTGTTGTTTTTGTGAATGAAGTATTTACTGACCATGTTGTAAGGTTAATGTTCCCGTTCTTTCAACTTACTATGCAATTGATTCAATCGCACCATTAATTGTTTATATTCCTCGAGTTCAATATTACAGGATTGTATTTCTTCACCAACTGTTTTTGTAATGGCTTGTTTTTCTTCCAGTGCTTTCTTTTGTAAATGGATATAGACTTTTCTCTCATCTGCCTTTGAACGCTCTTTTCTAAGCCAACCATTTGCTTCCATTCTTGTCAGCATGGGAGTCAATGTTCCAGTACCTAAACTTAATTTTTCTCCTATCTCCTTAACCGTTATACCATCTTTTTCCCATAATGCTAATAGAACTAAGTATTGAGGATAGGTTATTCCATAAGGTTGAAGTGCACTTGAATATAACTTATTGAATTCACTTGCTGTTTCATAAATGGCAAAGCATAGTTGGTTTTTTAATAACATGAAGTCTTCCAAGATGATCACCTTACTTTAAAATAATTATGAAAATAATCTTTTTATATCCTTCTCAATTCTGCTTGGTTCAGTCGTGGGGGCATACCGTTCGATCACCTGACCCCTAGAGTCGACTAGGAATTTTGTGAAATTCCATTTTATATTTTTTGTAAGAGCACCTGGTTTCTGGTTCTTTAAATAAGTAAATAGGGGATCAGTATTATTGCCATTTACATCAATTTTAGCGAATATTGGAAAGGTTACCCCGTAGTTTAATTGGCAGAACTGTGTTGTCTCTTCAATATTAGCAAATTCTTGATTATTGAATTGATCACAAGGGAAACCTAAAATCTCTAAACCATTCTCATTAAACTTTTCATATAATTCTTGAAGTCCTTTGAATTGAGGTGTTAACCCACATTTACTTGCAGTATTCACAATAAGTAAAGGCTTGCCTTCATAATCCATTAATGATTTTTCCTCACCATTAGTCATCTTTACACTAAAATCATAAATCGTTGTCAATTGAGTCTCCCCCTTGGTTTTTACTATGGAATTTTTTAAATTAAATCGTCTACGATTTAATCTTACACGATTTAATTAAGTGTGGCAAGTCTGAATTTGTTAACTAGGCTGGATATCTGGAATGGAAAAGAGAAAGATAAGGATGAAAAGGAGGGTTTTCCAATGGGTATAAATTTGTTTAATGGTAAAAATGGAGAAGAAAAGGAACTACTTAAAGACGTTCTTGAGGATTCAATCGAAACGGAAGAAAATTTAATGCGGACATATCTAATAACGGCAGAGCGAATTCATGATGATGATGAACTAAAGGAACGCCTTGAAAACTTTGCCGAAGGAAATGCGAAACGAACCAAACAACTGATAGATGAACTCAATGAAATCAAGGAATAGTAAAATTTAGTGCTCATCTGTGAATAGACCAAGATGAGCATTTCTTTTTTACTTGCATACGTTTCTATTGTTGTTCTGATTACCGCAATTATCCAAACATAAACCTTTTCTTTATAAACCAAAATAATATGGTTCACTTATACATTCCAAAGGAGTTGGTCGTGTTGAAATGGCACAAAACGATACTTTCAATGATTCAACAGCGTCAAGATAAAAAGGTTGCGTTAGCTGTAGACACTTCCACGAATGAAGCCCCAAGCATATTGATCAATAACATAGTAAAACTGTTTGAACAATTAAAGCCAGACACCATTTTGGTGCAAGCAGATTTTAAAATTAGAAGTACATCACCTGTCAAAAGTGATACAATCAAATACTATACACATGGGAAATCTTCGTATACCTTGGTGCTTGAGTGGGCAAAAGAAGAAAATATCGATACACTATTTTATATTACCGATGTAACCGGCTTTATTTCAGAAGACATAGAAAATGTTAGTTATGAAATGATTTGGCTTGTACCTGGAGCTATTTTGCCAAGGGTTCCTTTTGGCAAAGCAATTAAAGTAGCCTGAAAAGAATCCCTCACAAAAAGTGGGGGATGAACTCTTTCGGATAGGAGTTATGAGTTTTCAATGAAAGAATATTATTATGATAAATTAATGGGGATAAAAACGGGAGGGGACCAAGAGGGATTTAATAAGTCCTTTCACTACCATCGTTATGAGCCAACGCCATATAGCGCCCTCGAAGAATTATTTAACAACTATAAATTAACTAGCCGTGATCGAATAGTTGACTTTGGGTGTGGCAAAGGGCGATTAAACTTTTTTATTCATTATCTATTTAATGCAATGGTTGTTGGCGTTGAAATGAATGAGGATTTCTATCAGGAAGCAATTGAAAATCGAACTAGTTATTTAAAGAAAACCGACACGAGAAATAGCAATATTGATTTTTATTGCGGTTTGGCAGAAGAATACCAAATAGACCCTTATGACAATCGATTTTACTTTTTTAATCCGTTTTCTATCCAAATTTTTATGAAAACCATTAATAATATATTGCTATCGGTGGAAAAATCCGAGCGTAATATTGAATTGATTTTATATTACCCATCAGAAGATTATATTTATTATTTAGAAAACGATACCTCTTTTGAATTGAAAAAAGAAATCACTTTGCCTTACTTCTATGAACATAATTCTAATGAGAGATTTTTAATTTATCAATTAATCGTATAGCTTTTGCATTAATCTGTTTATCTCATCGTCTAATTCAGCTGTGTTTTTAGTATCAAGCAATTGTTCAGAAATGACGATATAACTGCTGTTGCTTCCTTTCAAATAACTATAGATAATCTGCGCGGCATCAATTTCATCTCTGCTGACTTTTTTTGTTGAATTAACTTCTGTAGTTTTAAAAATGCTTAATATATTGGTCGTGATTGTTTCTCTCATAGCCTCAATCTCAGACCATGAATATTTTTCACTGTAGAGTATTTTGTTCTTCTTAATTAGGAATAGTTTAAAAGTACTGTAATTTAAGGATTCAACGACTGCGAGATTTTTATTACTTTCCGTAAATTCAATCACTTTTTCTTTATTTAGAAGGGAGTGGATGGCATCCAACGTGTCTCTATACTTTGCAGCCACTTCAAAATCAAATTCTTCAGAAGCCTCTGTCATTCTTCGCTCCATAACTTCAAGCAGGCTCATATCGGTGCCATGCAGTAAGCCGATAATCTTAGTTATGTTTTCATTATATCGATCAAGTGCATCTCCTCCTAAACACATACCAAGGCATAAACCTAAGGAATAATTTAAGCAGGGAGTGTTCTTGTTTGAAGGGCTGCTACAGCAGATCTTATAGAATTCCTTGATACCTTGGAGCGCTTTTTCGACAGTATGCTTGCTTGTATACGGACCAAAATAAAGACTGTTAGGGTTATCAGGACTGCTACAAGTGTTGATTCTGTGAAAGCCGGCATCCATTTCAATCATAATATAGATATAGGATTGAGGATTTTTCATCATTCTATTAAAAAGGGGCTTAATTTCACTGATTAATTTACATTCCAACATAAACGCTTCAAATTCTGTGTCAGTAAGGATATAGTCAAAATCCTTTAGGCTTCCTTTTAGCTTTATTATCTTTTTAGGATGGGCCATTGAATTTTGGAAGTAAGACCGCACACGATTTTTAAGGTTTTTTGCTTTTCCTACATATATAATTTGTGCTTTGGAGTCCTTCATAAGATACACTCCAGGGGAAGAGGGAAGGTTTTTTACCTTTTCTTTAAGATCCATATGAATACCTCCATTCACACTATATTTTATCACAAATAAAAAAGGTGCCCAGCCTTCACCATCAATGGATGAGAAGACTAGGCACCTTTTTTTATTATTACCGAATACCTTTCATGTAGCCCTGAATTTTCGGAGCTAACATTAATAAGATAATACCTAGTACGATAGATGCTCCACCAATCACACCAAAATAGGTCATTTCAGTTTCAGGTGTGTAGAATTTAACAACTTGTGCATTTAGTGCTTGTGCAGCAGCACTTGCTAAGAACCATAAGCTCATCGTTTGTGCTGAGAAGGCTGCAGGCGCTAATTTAGTAGTCGCTGACAAACCAACAGGTGACATGCATAATTCTCCAAATACAACAATTAAATAACTAAGAACAAGCCACATTGGACTCACCAATGAATCCGTACCGCCAAAATAAGCAGGTATAAGAATAACTAGGAATGACAAACCAGCAAATAATAATGATAATGAGAACTTTTGAGGTACTGATGGCTGACGCTTTCCTAATTTAACCCACAACCAAGCAAATACAGGCGCAAATATAATAATAAATAACGGGTTTAAAGATTGAAACCACGCTGGCTTAATTTCAATTCCAGCAAAATGTAATTGTGTACGAGTATCAGCATAACTTGCAAGGATGGTTGAACCTTGCTCTTGAATTGCCCAGAACATAACCGCTGCAATAAATAACGGGATATAAGCAATAATCCTTGAACGTTCTACAGCTGTTGTTTTTGGACTACGGTACATCACAACGAAATAAATCGTCGGAATTAAAATACCAAGAAAAGTAACAATATTAATAAAGCTAGCAAAAGTTAAAAGTCCGTTTGGTATTAATACTGCACATAAAACAGCAAGAATAATTACAGCTAATCCAATAAAAGTGAAGACTTTTTTCTTTTCTGCAGGTGACATTGGATTGGCAATCATCGTTCCTGCAAGACCTAGATTTTTTTTCTTTGTAAGACTGAACACAATTAATCCTAAGAACATACCTACAGCGGCAATTCCAAAACCTAAGTGGAAGTTACCAACCGATCCAACGATTAACGGGGATAAGAATGCTCCCAAGTTAATACTCATATAGTAAATAGTGAAACCTGCATCACGACGTTCGTCCTTTTCGCTGTACAATTCACCTACTGCGGAAGAAACATTCGGTTTAAGCATTCCAGTACCTAGGACAATCAATACCATGGAAACAAAGAACATAGAAACACTGCCAGGAATAGCTAGAGCTATATGTCCAAACATAATCAAGATTCCGCCGTAAAACACGGCTTTTGAAGAACCGAAGACCCGGTCAGCAAGCCAGCCGCCAATTATTCCAGACATATAAACAAGTGATCCATAGATGGACATGATAGAAAGTGCGAGATTTTTATCAATGCCCAATCCGCCTTTAGAAACTTCATAATACATATAGAAAACGAGGATGGCTCTCATTCCATAGTAAGAAAAGCGCTCCCAAAATTCAGTAAAGAAAAGAGTAGATAGTCCTTTAGGATGTCCGAAAAATCCTGTTTGAGGCACACTATCCACAATTTTCTGTCTATTCATGTTTGACATGTTACAACCTCCCTTTTATTATACTATAATACTTTCTGTCGTTTTGAATTGTCAAAAACTTTTTTTAGAAAATAAGTTATGAAAGGTTATAAACATTGATAATACTGAATTTCAGTTTAATAAAGGGGAAAAAGAAAGTTTTTTTAAAATAGTTAATGATTTCAGATAAGAGGGACTTTTCGCTCTAATAGCCTTAATTGGGTGCCTGACACCACAGATGGACATTTGTCCATCTGTGGTGTCAGGCACCTTTTTCTATTAAAATAGGCTATATTGTTATTGACATTGACGTTGCGTAAAGGTGTATCGTTAGGTTATGAGGAGGTAGTCGAATGGAGTATACCGTGCAGAAACTAGGAAGTCTGGCAGGTGTTAGCACCAGAACACTTAGGTATTATGATGAAATTGGAATTCTTAAGCCAGCTAGAATTAATTCATCAGGATACAGAATTTATGGTCAAGCGGAGGTGGACCGTCTTCAACAAATCTTATTTTACAGGGAATTAGGAATCAGTTTAGAAAGTATAAAAGAAATTGTAACGGCTCCAAACTTTGATGGCGCTGCAGCACTTAAAGAACATCGTGAAAAACTCCTTGAGAAAAAGGAACAGTTAGAATTATTAATTGCGAATGTAGATAAAACGATCGCAGTAACAGAAGGGAGAATGAAAATGTCAAATAAAGAAAAGTTCGAGGGTTTTAAGAAAAAAATAATTGACGAAAATGAAAAAAAATACGGGAAAGAAATTAGAGAAAAGTATGGAGATGAAACCGTTAATAAGTCAAATGCCAAACTTCAGAATATGACACAAGAACAACATGATGAGGTAACAGCACTAGCTGAAAAATTGACACAAACGTTAGCTGAAGCTTTTAAAACAGGGGATCCAGCCGGAGAAAAGGCACAAACAGCCGCTGACCTCCATAAGCAATGGTTATGCTACTATTGGAATGAATATAGTAAGGAAGCCCATGCAGGTCTGGCACAAATGTATGTGGATGATGAAAGATTCACCGCCTATTATGATAAACAACAGCCAGGGACCGCAGAATTTTTAAGGGATGCCATTCACATTTATACAGGTATGAAAAAATAATTTTTTACAATAGATGAGAGACCCTGTAAGACATCAAAAGTCTTACAGGGTCTTTTTATTCTTTTTATATTTTTTTATTATTTTAATATTTAAATAAAAAATTTGGTGTATAACACAAAAAATGCCTTATTGCATTAACGCGACTATGTGCTACTGGAATATTTTGAACTTTTTTCACGTAATTGACAAAAATGGATAGTACCACTAAAGTAATATATGTCATAATTATTTTAAAATTTATTATATTGTTATATTTCTGATTAGAAAGAATACATAAAAACAATCAATGTACAGGTAGGTGTAAATATGGAAAAGGATCCTATTCTTCGTATTAAGGACTTAAAAGTATCGTTTCAATCAGGGAAAAAATTCGTGCCGGCAGTAGATGGTATCAGTTTTGAATTAAAGGATGGAGAAATTCTAGGGATTGTAGGTGAATCGGGGAGTGGTAAAAGTGTCACTTCTTTAGCGACCATGGGCTTGATTCCTTCTCCACCAGGAAAAATTGAGAATGGTGAAATTATTTTTGAAGGAAAAGACCTGAAAAATATCTCCGAAAAAGAGTGGAGAAAAATCCGCGGCAATCAGATTTCAATGATATTCCAAGAGCCTATGACCTCATTGAATCCGTTGTTTACAATTGGTAATCAGTTAATGGAAGCCATCCGACTGCATACAGACCTTTCAAAGCGAGAAGCAAATGTACGCAGTATCGAATTATTAAAACTTGTTGGTATTCCAAGAGCAGAAGGAATTCTTAAAGAGCATCCACATCAACTATCGGGCGGTATGCGGCAACGGGTAATGATTGCGATGGCCATGGCCTGTAATCCTAGAGTGCTGATCGCGGATGAGCCAACAACCGCACTTGACGTAACAATTCAAGCACAAATCCTTGCCTTAATGAAAGACTTAAATAAAAAGACAAATACAACGATCATTCTCATTACCCATGATTTAGGTGTCGTTGCAGAAATTTGTGAACGCGTAATTGTCATGTATTCTGGGCAAATCGTGGAGCAGGGTGATGTTAGAACGATACTCAAAAATCCTCAGCATCCTTATACAAAGGGCCTTTTAAAATCCGTCCCTGATTTAAGAGGGAAAAAGGAGCGGCTTTATAGTATTCCCGGCACTGTCCCTACACCAGGATCAATCCAAAAGGGCTGTCGGTTCGCGGCTAGATGTTCAGAGGCATTTAGTCAATGCCAGGAAGAAACACCAGTTTTGTATAAAACGGAAAAAGACGGACATGAAGTGCGCTGTTTCCTACATACTTTGAAGAAGGGGAGTGACAACCGTGTCAGAGTTACTTCTTGAAGTAAATGGATTAAAAAAGTACTTTCCGATTACAGGCGGCCTTTTTGGGAGCAGACAAGGAGAAGTCAAAGCGGTTGATGATGTATCCTTTTACGTTAGAAAAGGAGAAACATTGGGCATCGTCGGTGAAAGCGGTTGCGGTAAATCGACCACGGGCCGTCTGCTCACGCGTTTGATTGAAGCAAGTGAGGGTAGGATTATTTTTGAAGATCAAGAGATTACTAGTATGTCAAAATCTGAATTAAGAAAAACTCGACGAGATATCCAAATGGTATTCCAAGACCCTTATGCATCGCTTAATCCAAGACATTCGATCGAACAGATTCTTGAAGAGCCGCTCATTGTTCATGGAATAGGGACAAAAGAGGAACGTAAAAAGCAAGTGAGAGATATGCTTGAGGTAGTTGGCTTAAGCAGTTACCACGCCAAAAGGTATCCGCACCAATTTAGCGGCGGTCAGCGTCAAAGAATTGGAATTGCAAAAGCGTTAATGACCAAACCAAAACTAATTATCGCCGATGAGCCTGTTTCAGCGCTGGACGTATCCATTCAGGCTCAGGTTCTTAACCTGATGAAGGACATACAAAGGGAATTTCAGCTTACTTACATATTTATTGCTCATGATTTAGGAGTTGTACGCCATATTAGTGATCGTGTTGGCGTGATGTATTTAGGAAGATTAATAGAGTTAGCTGAAAGTGAAGATCTATATGAAAATCCGAAGCATCCATATACAAAAGCGCTCCTATCAGCTGTGCCAATACCGGATCCAGATATAAAGAGGGAGACCATTTTAATAGAAGGAGAACTTCCAAGTCCTGCGAATCCTCCCTCAGGTTGTGCCTTCCATACACGATGCTCACAGGTGATGGATATTTGTAAAAATACTAGACCTGCGGAACAAAATCTAAACGGTCATTTTGTCGCATGTCACTTATATAACAAGTGATTTGCAGCATTTATGATAAAAAAACAAAAATATAAGGGGGCAACAAAACTTATGAAGAAGAGGTCTTTTAAACTGCTGTTAATCTCTCTATTAGCCATCAGTATGTTTCTAGTTGGCTGTAACAGCAAAACCAATGAAGAAGCGGGAGGCAAAAAAGATCCTGCCACTGGAAGTGGATCGAAAAAAGATACACTAGTTTATGGTCGTGGTGGAGATTCTACATCTCTAGATCCGATCACAACAACTGAAGGTGAAGCATTCAAAGTAACCGAAAACATTTATGAAACATTGATTCAATATGGTGATCAAGATACTACTATTAATCCAGGACTTGCTGAATCGTGGAAAGTTACACCAGATGGCTTAACTTACACATTCAAGCTTCGTCAAGGAGTTAAATTCCATGACGGTACTGATTTTAATGCAGACGCGGTTGTTTTTAACTTCGATCGCTGGATGAATGGTAATGCCGACAGCTTCCCCTATTACACCATGTTTGGTGGATTTAAAGGGGAAAAAGGACACGTAATTAAAGAAGTTAAAGCTGTTGATGCAAATACAGTACAATTTGTATTATTCAGACCACAGGCACCGTTCCTTAAGAACCTAGCCATGTCTCCGTTTGGAATTGCAAGCCCTGCGGCTGTTAAAAAATACGGTGATAGGTTTAGACAAAATCCAGTTGGAACAGGTCCATTTAAATTCGTTGAGTGGAAAGAAAACGATACAATTACGCTTGAGAAGAACCCTGACTACTGGCAAAAAGGCTTGCCTAAGTTAAACAAAGTTATTTTTCGCGTGATTCCTGAAAATACTGCACGTTTGAACGCTCTAGCAAATGGCGAGATTGATGTGATGGATGGACTAAACAATTCAGATGAGGCGACTGTTAAAGCAAATGCCAATCTCCAAGTGATTGAACGTCCATCAATGAACGTTGGTTATATTGGTTTAACAACCACTCGTAAACCATTTGATAATAAACTCGTTCGTCAAGCGATTAACTACGCTGTCGATAAAAAATCAATCATCGATGCGTTTTATGGTGGGAAAGCCCTTGCAGCGGTCAATCCAATGCCTCCTTCCATCGAAGGCTATAATAAGGCAGTTGAGCCGTATCCATATGATTTAGAGAAAGCTAAAGCATTGTTAAAAGAAGCTGGATACGAAAAAGGATTTGAAATTGACTTATGGGCAATGCCTGTGGCTCGTCCATATATGCCAGAGGCGCAAAAGGTTGCAGAAGTTATTCAAGAGAGCTTAAGCAAAATCAATGTCAAAGCCAAAATCCAATCTGTGGACTGGGCTACTTACTTAGATAAAGCAGCAAAAGGTGAATTTGATATGTTCATGCTTGGCTGGACAGGCGACAATGGTGACCCTGATAACTTCTTATACACATTGCTTGATAAAGACAGTATTGGAAGTAATAACTATTCCCAGTACAGCAATGACAAATTACATGATGTCTTAATTAAGGCACAAACAGAAATTGATCAAGCAAAGCGTAATGCACTTTATGATGAAGCACAAGTAATCATCCATGATGATGCCCCTTGGGTTCCACTTGTTCACTCTACACCGTTGTTAGCAGCAGGGAAAGATGTGGCAAATTACTTACCGCATCCAACTGGTTCTGAAGCACTAACAAAAGTTGAATTTAAATAATAATGGCTGAAAGGGGAGGGAGCTTAGCCTCCCCCTTTTGTTAACTAAACACATTCAGTATTTTTGTAGAAAAATTGTTTAGCTAAAGCATCTAACCAGGCGCTTACGCTTTTCAGTGAGGTGAAAAATTTGTTTACTTATACAGTCCGCCGTGTGTTTTCATTAATACCTGTTTTAATTGGGATGACTCTCGTGGTTTTTGCCATCATCCATGCTATTCCAGGAAATCCCGCTCAAGTAATTCTTGGGCAAAGAGCCACTGCAGAATCAATTGCCACGTTAACAAAGGAATTAGGGTTGGATAGACCTTGGTACATACAATACGCCGATTATATTAATGCTTTACTTCATGGGGATTTAGGAGTTTCACTCAGGACAAGGGGTCCCATTAACGAAGAAATATGGTCCTACTTAGCAGCAACCGCCGAACTAACAGGAGTGGCAATGTTAATTGCCATCATTGTGGGGGTAAATGCAGGAATTGTCAGTGCTTGGTTCTCCAAATCATGGTTTGATTATGTTGCGATGGTTCTTGCACTGATTGGGGTATCATTGCCGATTTTTTGGCTTGGTTTAATGGAGCAATGGGTATTTTCAATTGAATTAGGCTGGCTTCCGACGACAGGAAGAGAGAATGTTAGAGATCCCGTTGCAGCAATTACTAATTTTTATTTAATCGATACCCTCTTACAAGGAAGATTTGATCAATTTATAACGGTCATAAAGCATTTGGTGTTACCTAGCATTGCACTCGCAACGATTCCAATGGCGATTATTGCTCGAATGACCCGCGCAACCATGCTGGAAGTGATGAAGTCAGATTATGTCCGTACCGCAAGAGCAAAGGGACTGAGCATGTTTTGGGTCGTTTATAAACATTCCTTAAAAAATGCCGTTATCCCTGTTCTAACTATCATCGGGCTGCAAACCGGTCTTTTACTTGGAGGAGCTATATTGACGGAAACAATCTTTGGCTGGCCAGGAATCGGGAGATATCTATATGATGCGATCGGCTATCGAGATTATCCGGTTATCCAGTCAGGGATATTAATTATTGCGGCAATTTTTGTACTCATTAATTTAATTGTGGATCTATTATATGTTTTTGTTGATCCACGAATTAAATATACCAAGTAGAGGAGGGGGATCTTAAAGTGGCGGAACTTGCAAAAAAACCGGTAAATATGGCAACGGTAATTGTTGAAGAAAAGCTGACACCTCCCTGGAAGGAAGCATGGATTTCATTTTATAAAAACCGATTAGCAGTAGTTGGTTTAGGAATTGTGGTCTTTTTTATTATCATTGCTATAATCGCTCCTATTATTGCTCCATATAGCTTTAAAGATCAAGTGTTGGCAGATCGAATGCTCCCACCTTCAAGTGAGCATTGGTTTGGGACAGACGACTTTGGCCGAGATATTTTTTCTCGTATTGTTTATGGTGCAAGAATATCATTGTGGGTTGGCTTTTTCTCAGTTTTAGGCTCAGTTGTGGCAGGGACATTACTAGGAATTGTAGCTGGATATTACGGCCGCTGGGTAGATGCGATTATCTCACGTATTTTTGATATTATGCTAGCTTTTCCAAGTATTTTATTGGCGATTGCGGTTGTTTCTATTTTGGGGCCATCCCTGCAAAATGCTTTGATTGCGATCGCGGTTATTAATATACCGAACTTTGGACGACTTGTTCGCTCCAAAGTATTAAGTGTTAAACAGGAAGAATATATTATGGCTGCCCGTGCCGTCGGAATGAAAGATTCACGTATTCTTCTCCGTCATATTTTACCTAATAGTATATCACCAGTAATCGTTCAAGCTACATTAGCGATTGCCACAGCAATTATTGAGGCAGCAGCCCTTGGTTTCCTTGGAATGGGTGCACAAGCACCGACACCAGAGTGGGGGAAAATGCTTGCCGATTCAAAAAATTATATCACTCAGGCACCATGGACGTTATTCTTTCCAGGGGTCGCTATAATGCTGACCGTGCTCGGATTTAACTTAATGGGAGATGGGCTGAGGGACATCCTAGATCCGAAAATGAAACAATAGACGTAGAGACTCCTGTGTGGGTCTCTTTCTTTTGGTGTCAGGCACCATTAACTTGATTAATTAATAATTGTCTAAAATCTCAAAATAGCATTATAATTATGCTTATTAATTTGTTTTACCAATTGGGGGTTTGACGTAAATGTTGAATAGAAATAAGAGTATTGTTTTTATTGGGTTTATGGGTGTTGGAAAAACTACTATCGGCAAGATGGTTGCTAATAAACTAAATCGTGATTTTATTGATATTGATGAACAAATTGAAAAAGAATACAACATGCCAGTGTCCCAAATTTTTTCTGAATTTGGTGAGAAAGTTTTTAGAGAAAGAGAAAAAAGTTTAATTGCAAGTCTAGCGTCCCAGCAACAAAAGGTTATTTCTGTCGGCGGCGGTGCCTTCCTACAAGAAGAAATTAGAAAGACCTGTTTAGAATCTTGTATTGTTATTCTGCTAGATTTATCATTGGAGGGCTGGAAAGATAGATTAGGTCTGATTATAGACAGCCGACCTGTTTTAAAAGGAAAGTCAATTGAGGAAATGGAAGATCTTTTTTACAAAAGACAAGATATTTATGTTAACCATCATTTGAAGATTTCAACTGATAGCAAGGATGCAAAAGAAATTGCTGACCAAATTATTGACGAATTAAATTCAATCTAGGGAAAAATAGGTATCAAAACTTATGTAGAATGAGACAAGGAGTGGGAACAAATGACTAAAACAGTAACGGTTAGAGGTCTCGTCATTGGGGAAGGAATGCCAAAAATTTGTGTCCCGTTGGTGGGAGAAACACTTGTACAATTAAAGGAAGAAGCCGAATTTTTAAAAACAATTGACTTAGATGTAGTGGAGTGGCGGGTTGACTTTTTTGACAAAGTAGAAGATTTTGAGCAGGTGAAAAAGGCTCTTGCTGAAATTCGCACGTTTCTGCCTACTACACCACTTATCTTTACCTTTCGAAGTCATAAAGAAGGCGGCAATAAGGAAATAACCACTGCTTTTTATTTTGAATTAAACAAGACGGTCGCAGAAACAGGTCTGGTGGATATCATTGATGTTGAGTTATTTAATGATGAAAATGAAGTCAAAACAATAATTGAAAAGGCACATGCAAAAAATGTTTTTGTTATTGTTTCTAACCATGATTTTCATAAGACGCCAACAAAAGAGGAAATTATCTCGCGGTTACGGAAAGCACAAGAGTTTGGGGGCGATATACCAAAAATTGCTGTAATGCCAAATAGTACAGCCGATGTGCTAACCCTCTTAGATGCAACAAATACAATGAACGAACAGTTTGCGGATAGGCCGTTCATTACCATGTCTATGGCAGGTAAAGGGGTCATAAGTCGATTGGCTGGAGAAGTATTTGGATCTGCTGTTACTTTTGGGGCAGCAAAAAAAGCCTCAGCACCCGGACAGGTAAATGTGAAGGAGTTGCGAAGTGTATTAAATTTGTTACATGAAAGTCTATAAAAATCCGAAAAGCACTCAGAGGAGTGCTTTTTCTATTTTGTAAGGAGACAGGCACGAATAAGCACCAATAAGCACCAATCGTTACCAGTGACTTCTATTTTCTAATAACATGTGCACGTTTAATCTCTATCGTTATCAATTTTTGAAATTGTAAGGAAATATTTATAAAACAACAAATTTATCGAACAGATTTACCTCAAAAAACAAATAACTATACAATCTAAATCATTCAAGTTAAAATGACTTTAAGCATACAATTCCAATAAGAAAGGTGGGGATTTTGTTGGCAGATAAGATTTTTTCGATTCCGCGGCCTCTAGTTAGAACAAATCAATCCATTATAGTACTAAGTGTGATGTTAACATGGGTGTCAGGGCTAGAGTGGTATTTATTAGTTCCGTTGATTGCTGGGCTTACGGGGATTATCTTTGGTTATAATCCAATTATGCAGATTCGAAAACAATTCTTAAGGAAGGACCCAAAGTCCTACATTCCTGAAGATTGGGAACAGCAGCAATTTAATCAGAAGATTTCAGTGGCATGTCTTGGAATAGGCTTCCTTAGCTTTATTCTTGGTTGGAACACGGTTGGGTATATTTTCACTGCACTTGTTGCAGTCGCCGCTTTTGTAGCCATTTTGGGTTTTTGTATTGGTTGTTTCATCCATTTTCAATGGAAACAATATAAATATAGACGAACGGTCCGATAAATATCGAAGAGGTTTTATATCTCAATAAAATATGAAGAGATCTAAGTTCTTGCCAATGGCAGGAGCTTTTTTGGTGTCGTTGTTTAATGGTATGTCAGCCACTACTATTTAATTAGATCTTGGTAAGGGAAGTTATGCTTATTTTGAAAAATACTTATAATGGATTAATTGTATTTATCAGGATGATCAAAAATGAAAGCGGAAAGGTAATGAACCTAATACGTAGTTTCTGTTTCTTTCTAATACTTAAGATTTGCATAAAAATTGTATAATCTAACATCTTTTTTTGAAAGCGTTTTCAAAAAAATAGGCAATTATTTTCAATGAAAACAGAAAATTAAGCTATTTTTTTATTGAATAATTATATATATGTATGTATAATAATTCATTATGAAAGACACTTAGGAGTTGGGTAAATTGAAGGCTGCAATTATTGGTGGTACCGGTTATGGATCAATTGAGTTAGTGAGGTTAATCAATAAACACCCTTATTTGGAGATTGGTTCAGTTATTTCAAACTCACAATCAGGGTCAAACTTTAGCGGAATTTATCCACATCTTTCTGAGATTGCTGATCAACCTCTTGAAACCTTTGATGTTGATAGATTGTCTGAAAAGAATGATATTGTATTTTTTGCAACCCCATCAGGTGTGAGCAGCAAACTTTTGCCACAACTAGTTGATAGAGGGATTAAAAGTATAGATTTATCCGGTGATTTCCGGCTAAGGTCTGCTGAAGAATTCGAAACTTGGTATAAACACTCACCTGCTGAGGAGAAATATTTAAACCAAGCAACCTATGGTTTGAGCGAAATTTATCCAGACCAAATTAAGCCGGCCAAATTAATAGCTAATCCGGGCTGTTATCCGACTGCGACAACACTCGGTCTTATTCCGATATTAAAAACAAATTTGGCTGATGAAAAGTCGATTATCATTGATGCAAAATCTGGTGTTTCTGGCGCTGGAAGAGGACTTTCCTTAACAGCCCATTATTCGGAAATCAATGAAAACTTAAAAGCTTATAAACTAGGAGCACATCAACATATTCCGGAAATTGAGCAAGTACTTTCAGATGAGAGCGGTAATCCAATTACCATTTCATTTACTACCCATCTTGTTCCAATGACAAGGGGAATCATGTGCACGATGTACGTGAATCTAACAGAGGAAATTTCATCAAAAAAAATTATAGATTTATATAAACAATTTTATCAAGATTCTCATTTTATAAGAGTGCGGCCAGTAGGAAATGTACCATCAACAAAAGAGGTACTCGGTTCAAATTATTGCGATATCGGCCTACATGTTGACGAAAGAACAAACCGCCTGACCATCATTTCAGTTATCGATAATTTAGTTAAAGGGGCTGCCGGGCAGGCCATCCAAAATGTGAATTTGATGAATGGCTGGGATGAGCGAACAGGGCTCACAGACATTCCAATGTATCCATAAGTAAAACTACTACCTTTTATGTATAGAACGAAGTGAAATCTGAAGGGGGAAATTAAATTGACACAAGCTACATCAACAAATGAAATCGTAATTATTGAAGAAGGTAGTGTGACCTTACCTAAAGGATACAAAGCAGGCGGCATGCACTGTGGAATAAAAAGAAAGAGACTTGATCTGGGATATATCGTTTCAGAAGTTCCTGCAACAACTGCAGGGGTGTACACAACCAACATCTTTCAAGCAGCTCCATTGTTAGTTACCCAAGAAAGTATCGCAAAAGAAAATAAGATTCAAGCAATTATTGTAAACTCAGGGAATGCCAATGCCTGTACAGGAGAGCAAGGTTTACTTGATGCATTTGCTATGCAAAAGGGCTTTGCAAGCGAACTGGGAATACAAGACCATCTCGTAGCGGTTACTTCAACGGGAGTGATCGGGGAACTACTGCCGATGGATAAAGTAAATGCAGGGATAAAACAAATCCTAAATAAAGATAATGAAAATGAAAATAATTTTATGAATGCTATCCTAACAACTGACACTTGTATCAAACATTTAGCAGTGCAAATGAAAATCGATGGAAAAACAGTTTCCATTGGCGGTACCTCAAAGGGTTCTGGAATGATTCACCCTAACATGGCTACCATGCTTGGATTTGTAACAACAGATGCAAACATTGCCCAAGAAGACCTGCTTGGAGCATTGAGAGATATAACTAATCAAACTTTCAATATGATTACGGTTGATGGTGATACAAGTACGAATGATATGGTTTTAGTTATGGCAAATGGCTTGGCTGATAATGAACCACTAACTAAAGATCACCCTGAATGGAATATTTTTAAACAAGGGTTAAAAATCGTTTGTGAGTCACTTGCTAAAAAAATTGCAAGAGATGGTGAAGGTGCTACAAAACTAGTAGAAGTTCAAGTAAATGGTGCCTATAGTCAAAATGCAGCAAGTGCAGTTGGTAAAGCGATTATTTCATCCAACCTAGTTAAAACTGCAATTTATGGAACGGATCCAAACTGGGGAAGAATTGTTACTGCAATTGGCTACAGTGGTGTACCAGTTGAACCTAACGCAATTAAGGTGGCAATTGGACCATTTACAGTATTCGAAAATGGTCTTCCGAGCAACTTTGTTGAGGAAGAAGTGAAGGAATACTTAGAGTCGGAAAATGTTAAATTAAGTGTTGAATTAAATCAAGGTAAATATAGCGCTACAGCCTGGGGATGCGATTTAACTTATGATTATGTGAAAATCAACGCATCTTACCGCACGTAAGGGAGGACCTGAAAATGAAATATATAGTCATTAAGTGCGGCGGAAGTGTGTTAGATAATCTCCCAAGGTCCTTTTATGAAGATGTCGTAAAAATGCATCAAGCTGGTAAGTGGACACCAATCATTGTCCACGGGGGCGGGCCACTTATCACTTCATTATTAAAAAACTTAAATGTTGAAACTACATTTGTGAATGGTTTAAGAGTGACTAATCATGAGGTGTTAGATGTCGTCGAAATGGTATTAAGCGGTTCAGTCAACAAACAAGTTGTAAGAAATATTGTAGAAGTTGGCGGAGAAGCTCTAGGTGTGAGTGGTGTTGATGGCAGTTTGTTAAAAGCAGAGCCAACTTCTGATTCAAAGAATTTAGGTTTTGTAGGGGATGTAATCGAAGTAAATCACAATGTAATAGATACAATCGTAAAACAAGGATATATACCAGTCATTTCACCCATCGGAATAGATGCTAGCGGACAGCGATACAACATTAATGGAGATATAGCAGCAAGTGCGATTGCCAAAGCTTTGGAAGCAAATCTTTGTTTTATCAGTGATATTCCAGGGATTTTAATTGAAAAAAATGGAATGAAGACGAAACTTGATAAAGCTTCCAAATCTATAATTGAAACGTTAATCGATAATAAAACAATTTATGGCGGGATGCTTCCGAAGGTAAAAGCCGCTATTGACGGCCTTGTTCATAACATACCTGAGGTTGGTATTATTAATGGATTTGAGAAAAATAGCTTGATAGATTATATGGATGGAAAAAAAGTCGGCACAAAAATTGTCTTAGAAGAGGGGATCGCGTAATGTCAATCAATAATTCAATCTCCCTAGCCTCGCCAGTGATGGCAACATACAGTCGATTCCCTGTTACTGTCGTTAAAGGGAAGGGAAGCTATGTTTGGGATGAAAAGGGTACTCAGTATTTAGATTTCACTTCCGGTATAGCGACCTGTAACCTAGGGCATGTGCCTGATGTCGTAAAAGAAGCACTTGAGGAGCAATTACAGAATCTTTGGCACTGTTCAAACCTCTATAACATACCGAATCAGCAGCAATTGGCCGCTCTTCTTACCGCCAATAGTTGCGGGGACCAAGTATTCTTTTGTAACAGTGGGGCGGAAGCAAATGAGGCAGCGATCAAGTTAGCTAGAAGGTATGCCAACAAAGTGAAGGGAAAGGAATCACCTGAAATAGTAACGTTTCAGCAATCCTTTCATGGTAGAACGCTAGCCACCTTATCGGCAACAGGACAAGAAAAAATTCAGCAAGGATTTTTTCCGTTAGTATCCGGGTTTAATTATCTTCCTTTTAATGATGAAGAAGCGCTTGAACTGCTCTATACACTCGAGCCTGCAGCCGTTCTCCTTGAGCTTGTTCAAGGAGAAGGTGGAGTCATCCCAGCGAACCAAGAATGGGTTAGTAAACTTGCAAAAATTTGCCAAGAAAGAGAAATCCTCCTGATGGTGGACGAAATCCAAACAGGGATCGGTAGAACAGGCACACTGTTTGCATATGAACAATACGGCATAGAGCCCGATGTCATTAGCATTGCAAAGGGACTTGGTTCAGGTTTTCCAATTGGAGCAATTATCGCAAAAGAAGAAGCCGCTAAAGGATTTGACCCAGGAAGCCACGGCAGTACTTTTGGAGGAAATCCATTAGCAACAGCCGCAGGACTCGCGACTGTTACACATATTACTGAAAGTAATTTATTAAATAACGCCAACGAAATTTCAGGGTACTTAGATAAAAAGTTACAAGAACTGAAGGAAAAGTACTCTTTTATAAAAGATATCCGCGGACTCGGCCTGTTAAAGGGAATGGTCGTCGAAACAAATGCCTTAGAAATTGTTCAAAAGGCAATCGAAAACCATCTTCTTATCTTAACAGCCGGACCAAATGTAGTGAGAATTTTACCGCCGTTAACTGTAACAAAAGCAGAAATAAATGAATTTATTAAAGCATTGGAAATAACTTTCCAAGGTATTGAGAAAGGCGAGTGAGTATGTTGCAGAATGGATACCTTACTTTGGAAACGGGAGAAGTATTTGAGGGGGTACTAATTGGTGCCGAAAAAGAGTCTTTCGGAGAAGTGGTTTTTAATACAAGCATGACTGGGTATCAAGAGATTATCACTGATCCATCATACGCAGGACAAATCATTACCTTCTGTTATCCCATTATCGGTAATTATGGGGTTAATGCAATCGATGATGAGAGCATCACACCAGCATTATCAGGGGTGATTATCGGTGATTTATGTGAAACACCGAGCCATTATCAATCCGTAAATAAATTCTCTGAAAAACTAAAGCAGGCAGGAGTTCCTGGGATTGCAGGAATTGATACGCGTCTTTTAGTAAAAACCATTCGCAGCCGTGGGACGGTAAAAGGGTATTTAAGCCAGTCCAAGAATGGCGAAATATCAGCACCAGAAAAATCTTCATTTTGGGTGGAGAAAGTATCAACTAAAAAGATCCAATATTTCAAAAACCAAGGGCCACATGTGGTGCTCATGGATTATGGATTTAAAAAGTCGATTCTCAATGCCCTGCTAGATGAAAACTGTGCGGTAACAATCGTCCCATACAATACACCTTATGAAAAAATAAAGGCCTTGAATCCAGATGGTGTCCTGTTCAGTAATGGGCCTGGGGATCCAATGGAATTAAAAAAATGGTTTCCAGAAATAAAAAAAATAAGTCAGAACTATCCTACACTTGGCATTTGTCTTGGGCATCAATTAATCGCCCTTGCATATGGGGCTAAAACAAAAAAACTAGCCTATGGGCATCGCGGTGGTAATCATCCAGTTAAGGAACTTACGACTGGAAAAGTGAAAATCACAGCACAAAATCATGGCTATGTTGTAGTTGACGAAAGTATTGACAACAAGGAATTCGATGTCACCTACCGAAACGTAAATGACCGTTCGATTGAGGGGTTAATGCATAAGAACCATCAAATACAAACCGTGCAATTTCATCCTGAAGCCCATCCAGGACCAAGCGATACAGAATATATTTTAAAAAATTTCGTAACTCAGATAGCTTCTATGGGAGAGACTGTTTATGCCATTAAATAAAAGTTTAAAAAAGGTATTAGTGATTGGATCAGGTCCAATTGTTATTGGGCAGGCTGCAGAATTTGATTATGCAGGTACACAGGCATGTATAGCCTTGAAAGAAGAAGGAATTGAAGTTGTTTTAATTAATAATAACCCGGCCACCATCATGACAGATGAAGCCGTTGCCGATAAGGTATATATTGAACCGCTTAACGTTGAAACCATAGAAAAAATCATCAAGAAAGAAAAACCAGATGGAATTATTGGTACACTAGGCGGCCAAACGGGTCTGAATTTAACTGTGCAGCTTTACGAACAAAATATTTTAGAAAAATACAATGTTGAATTATTAGGAACATCTGTTGAGTCTATCAAAAATGGTGAGGACAGAGAAAGGTTCCGTAACTTGATGCTTAAAATTGGTGAACCAATTCCAGAGTCCGCGATTATTCACAGCTTTGAGGAAGGCGTGTCCTTTGTAAAGGAAATTGGATTTCCAGTCATCATTCGCCCTGCGTATACACTTGGAGGGGATGGAGGCGGCTTTGCTTATAATGATGAAGAACTGGAAGCTGTTCTGAAAAAAGGCTTAGCGGCAAGTCCGATTCAGCAGGTGTTGGTAGAAAGAAGTATCAAAGGCTGGAAAGAAATTGAGTATGAAGTCATGAGAGACGACAATGACACCTGCATCATCGTTTGCAATATGGAAAATATGGATCCAGTCGGTGTTCATACCGGGGATTCCATTGTCGTTGCTCCGTCGCAAACATTAACAGATGTCCAATATCAAATGCTTCGTGATTCTTCTATAAAAGTTATTAAAGAATTAAAGATTATCGGTGGTTGTAACATCCAGTTTGCTCTTCATCCGGAATCGAATCAGTATTACATTATCGAAGTAAATCCAAGGGTGAGCCGTTCTTCTGCACTCGCATCTAAAGCGACTGGTTATCCAATTGCCAGGATGGCTGCGAAGTGTGCGATTGGGTATCATTTGGATGAGATTGTGAATCCGATAACAGGTAATACCTTTGCATCATTTGAGCCAGCGATTGATTATATTGTGGTAAAACTACCTCGCTTTCCTTTTGACAAATTCCCTGAAGCGGACAGGACCTTAGGAACGCAAATGAAGGCAACTGGGGAAGTCATGGCGATTGATCGGACATTTGAAGGTGCCTTAAACAAAGCCATTCGCTCGATGGAAATGAATGTTTATGGACTTTGCCTCGAAGGAAATAAATTAATTGATGAAAAGAACTTACTTGAACTTCTTAAACAGGCAAATGATCAGCGATTATTCATCATTGCAGAATCGCTTAGAAGAGGGATCTCACTTGAAAAAGTTCGACAGTTGACCGAGATTGATCTATGGTTTTTACACAAAATTAGCTCAATCGTTACGTTAGAAACGGAATTAGCTTCCTATAATTGGAGCGATGTTCCAGTTTCCTTGCTTAAGGTAGCAAAGCGAAATAATATTTCCGACAAGCTCTTATCTCAAATATATGCTATTCCTGAAAAGCAGGTAAGAAGCAAGTGGAAAGAACTCAACTGGAAACCTGGTTATAAAATGGTTGATACCTGTTCAGCTGAGTTTGATGCTGTTACACCTTACTATTATTCAACCTGGCACGGGTTTGATGAAGTTGAAGTGACGAGCAAGAAAAAGATTCTTGTCATTGGTTCTGGCCCAATTCGAATCGGCCAAGGGATTGAATTTGATTACTGTTCAGTACATGCGGCAAATGCGATCAAGAAAAAGGGCTTTGAAGCGGTTGTTATCAATAACAACCCTGAGACTGTTAGTACCGATTATTCGATTGCAGACCGCCTTTATTTTGAACCACTCGCAGCAGAGGATGTACTTCATGTCATCGAAAAAGAACAGGTGGAAGGTGTATTGATTCAGTTCGGTGGCCAAACTGCCATAAATCTAGCCCATGATTTAGAAGAAGAAGGGATCAAAATTTTAGGTACTACGGTGAAAAATGTTGATCGACTAGAAGATCGTAAAGAATTTTACCAGTTGCTTGAAGACTTAAACATTCCGCATATAGAGGGTCAAACCGTTTCGCATTCTGACGAATTAATAGAAGCAGCCACTAAACTGGGTTATCCAGTCCTGGTGCGCCCATCCTATGTCATTGGCGGCCAATCAATGTTTACTATTTTTTCAGAAGCGGAATTGAGCCAGTATATACTGCAACTGGAGAAAAATTCGCAAGCAACGATGTGGCCATTATTAGTAGATAAATACTTACCTGGATTAGAGTGCGAGATTGATGTCATATGTGATGGGGAAAATATCGTCGTCCCAGGTATCTTTGAACATATAGAAAAAGCTGGGGTCCATTCAGGGGATAGCATCTCGGTGTTCCCACCGATTTCACTGTCAGAGAAAATTAAAGAAACGTTAATTGATTATGCTGAAAAAATTGCAAATTCAGCACCAGTTATTGGAATCATGAACATTCAATTTGTTATCTATGAAGGCCAGGTTAATGTGCTTGAAGTCAATCCGCGTTCTTCTAGAACAGTGCCAATCATGAGTAAGGTCACAGGAATTCCGATGATTGAATGGGCGACACGCGTTCAATTAGGAGAGACCCTCTCAGTTCTATGTTCAACAAAGGGACTAATGGATGAGCCATCCTATTTTTCAGTAAAAACACCTGTATTTTCATCGAGTAAGCTAAAAGGTGTTGACCATGTGCTAGGACCAGAAATGAAATCAACAGGTGAAGCGCTTGGCATGGGAGTAACCTATCAAGAGGCACTTGAAAAGTCGATTCCTACTCTTGGCGGGCAACAAGATGAAAATTATATTTTCTGTTCCATTTCTGATCGAGATAAGCAAGCATCTCTTCCTATCATTCAAGAACTTGTAATAAAACAATACAAGATTGTTGCTACAGAGGGGACCGCTTCATATTTCCAAAACCATGGAATTGATGTTGAAAAAGTGATTAAGGACGATGAAGAAGTCATTGAACTTTTCCGAAAACAGTCCATGAAGGCTGTCATAAATATACCGAATCAAGGACGAAATAAAATTAAATTTGGTTTCCAGATTCGCGAACATGCGGTTCGCTACAAGGTACCAGTATTTACACACTTAGATACAATTGAAGCGGTAATCGGCCTGGAAAAAGGATCTAGATCCGATTCTGAGGTTCGATCTATGAATGAATATTACAAGTTGGAAGAGAGAGGTGCCATTCATGGGTGAGGCCATTAAATTAAATGAAATTAGTAATATAAATAAGCCGAAACTTAAAGGAAAGGGCTGTTTACAGCTTTCCGATTTTAGTACAGATGAAATCCTCTATCTTCTAAACGAGGCGATAGAGATGAAAAAGCTCCAAAAACAAGGAAAACCGCATCCGTATTTAAGCGGGAAGGTTTTAGGGATGATTTTTGAAAAATCATCCACCCGTACAAGGGTATCATTTGAGGTAGGGATGTTGCAGTTAGGCGGTAATGCAATATTCTTAAGTTCAAAGGATATCCAGCTTGGAAGAGGAGAAAGTATTTCTGATACCGCTAAAGTTTTGTCGCGCTATGTGGACGGATTAATGATTCGAACGTTTTCACACGATTCAGTCGAAGAATTAGCTGAGCATGCAACAGTACCAGTTATTAATGGTTTAACTGACCTGCAGCACCCTACCCAAGTGTTAGCAGACCTTTTAACGATTCTTGAGCATAAAGGGAAACTGTCCGGCTTAAAGATGTGCTATATTGGGGACGGCAATAACAATATGGCTCATTCTTTAATGGAAGGCGCGATGAAGGTTGGAATGGATATTAGCATTGCCAGTCCACCAGGATATTTGCCTGATGGAGAAATAACAGAGAAGGCAATTAAAGTTGGAAAACAAACTGGATGTAAGCTCGTGATTACAAATGATCCACTAGAAGCTGTTAAAGATGCAGATGTCATCGTAACAGATGTCTGGACCAGTATGGGGCAGGAAGAAGAAACTTCAAAAAGACTCGAGGCGTTCCATGGATTTCAAGTAAATAATGAACTTTGTAAAAATGCAAAGGAGGACTATATCTTTTTGCATTGCTTGCCCGCCCATCGAGGCGAAGAGGTAACAGCAGAGGTCATCGATGGTCCTCATTCAGTGGTTTTTGATGAAGCGGAGAACCGTCTTCATGCCCAGAAATCAATTTTAAAACTTTTACTAGCATAATTGTTTCCTTTTTCATGAGATTTGTTGTATAATAATTCTATCGGTTGAATAAAAATACACATAATACACATACAGTAAGAGGAGAATAATAACAATGACAAAAGAAAAAATCATTTTAGCCTACTCAGGCGGTTTAGATACATCAGTTTCAGTAAAATGGATTCAAGAAAAATATGGCTACGATGTAATTGCATTAGGTCTAGATGTCGGTGAAGGAAAAGACTTAGAAGCCATCAAAAATAAGGCACTGAATGTCGGAGCCATTAAAGCCTATATGATCGATGCTAAAGAATTATTAGCAAAGGAATATATTTTACCAGCATTAAAAGCAAATTGCTTATATGAAGGAAAATATCCATTATCTTCAGCTTTATCCAGACCGCTTATATCAAAATTATTAGTAGAAGTAGCTGAAAAAGAGGGCGCCACTGCTGTTGCTCATGGCTGCACAGGTAAAGGAAATGACCAAGTACGTTTTGAAGTTTCCATCCAAGCATTGAACCCAAGTTTAAAAGTTGTTGCCCCTGTTCGTGAATGGGGAATGACACGTGACGAAGAAATCAAATATGCTGAGGAGAACGGAATTCCAATCCCAGTCGATTTAGATAATCCATTTTCAATTGATGCCAATATCTGGGGACGTGCTTGTGAGGCCGGAGTTCTAGAGGATCCATGGGCTGAGGCGCCAGAAGCAGCCTTTGATTGGACGAATCCAATAGAACTTACACCAGATGCAGCGGAGTATGTTGAAATTGAATTTGAACAGGGGGTACCTGTTGCTGTTAACGGTGAGAAACTCCCACTTGTTCAATTAATTGAAACCTTAAATGAGCTTGGCGGCAAGCACGGTGTTGGCCGTATTGATCATATTGAAAATAGATTAGTAGGAATTAAATCTCGTGAAGTGTACGAAAATCCTGCTGCGCTAATTTTAATCAATGCCCATAAAGAATTAGAGTTTTTAACTCTAACTCGTGAGGTTACCCAATTTAAGACACAAGTTGAACAGCAAATGGCTAAGATCATTTACGAAGGACTTTGGTATTCTCCGATAAAACCAGCACTTGATGCATTTATTAATGAAACTCAAAAGAACGTTTCTGGAACAATTCGTGTCAAGCTTCATAAAGGTAATCATACGGTTGTGGGCAGAAAGTCTCCTTACAGCTTATACAACGAGGAACTAGCAACGTATTCAAAAGGTGATGCGTTTGATCATAATGCCGCAGTAGGATTTATTAAGATTTGGGGTCTGCCAACAAAGGTCTATTCAGAAGTGAATAAAAAGGAATCAATTTTAAAATAATTCGGATTGCCCTCGAATCCTTTTTCGAGGGCTGTCTTGTTAGGTTAAGGGGGAGCAATCAATGTCTAAGTTATGGGGCGGCCGTTTTACGAAAGAAACGAATAAGCTAGTTGAGGAATTTACAGCCTCAATTACTTTTGATCAAAAGCTAGCCAAGGAGGATATCGCAGGAAGTCTTGCCCATGTGCAAATGCTGGGTGAGTGCGGTATTATTCCAATGGAGGATGCTATAAAGATTAAGGACGGACTACTCTCCATCAAGAAAATGGTCGACGATAACGCGGTAGAGTTTTTAGTTGAAGATGAAGATATCCATATGAATATTGAGAAGTTATTAATAGAAAAAATTGGTCCGGTGGGAGGAAAGCTCCATACAGGGAGAAGCCGTAATGATCAGGTGGCCACCGACATGCATCTATACTTAAGAACGAAAACAACTGAGCTGATTAAATTAATAGAAGATGTCCAGCAGGCATTAATTGAGCAGGCGAAAGAGAATGTCCAAACGCTAATTCCTGGATATACTCACCTGCAGCGTGCCCAGCCTGTATCCTTTGCCCATCATTTAATGGCTTATTTTTGGATGTTTGAACGTGATAAAGAGAGATTGATTGATAGTTTGAAGCGTATCAATTGGTTACCTCTTGGTTCAGGGGCATTGGCAGGAACGACGTTTCCGATCAATCGTGAACGTGTCGCGGAACTGTTGGGGTTTGAAACGGTTTATCCTAATAGTATGGATGCTGTCAGTGATCGCGACTTTATCCTTGAGTTTTTATCGATTGGTTCCATAATCATGACCCATATTTCCAGATTATCCGAAGAGCTTGTCATTTGGTCGAGTCAGGAGTTTCAGTTCGTCGAGTTGGATGATTCGTTTTGCACAGGTTCAAGTATTATGCCGCAAAAGAAAAATCCAGACGTACCTGAGCTGCTACGTGGAAAAACCGGACGGACATATGGTAATTTAATCGGACTGCTCACCGTTCTTAAAGGTCTGCCACTCGCCTATAACAAAGATTTACAGGAAGATAAGGAAGGCATGTTTGATACGGTTGAAACGCTTGAAGGTTCCTTAATGTTATTAGCACCAATGATTGAAACGATGACAGTAAATAAAGACGTGATGCGTAAGGCCATTAACAATGACTTTTCTAATGCCACAGATATTGCTGATTACTTGGTAAGAAAAGGTCTGCCTTTCCGTGATGCACATGAAGTTATTGGAAAAATTGTTTTATATGCGATTCAGTCTAACAAATTTTTGCTTGATTTGAGCTTCGAAGAATATCAAGGCTTTAGTCCATTATTTGAGGAAGATATTTATGTTGTATTAGCTCCTGAGCATGTTGTTGGTGTCCGAAATAGCTTTGGGGGAACGGCTCCAGAGCAAGTGGAAAAGCAAATCCAGTTAGCTGAGGGAAAACTGCAGCGATAAATATGAAATTTTGAAAGCCTGCCAACTGGCAGGCTTTTAGTCTTTAAAATTTGTATTAAAAACTAAAATATTAGATAATTTTCCCATGAGAATTTTTACAAATGACAGGAGGAAAATGATGAAAATTCGTGTGTCTGCCGTGCAGTACCATTTACATACGATTCAATCCTTTGAGGAATTTGCTTCACAATGTGAGCACTACATAAAAACTGCTGAAGAATTTGGTGCAGAGTTTGTCCTCTTTCCAGAGTTCTTTACGACCCAGTTATTATCGATTGGTAATGGCCAAGGTCAAAGCCTAACAATCAATGATCTGCCAAGTTTTACCGAACAGTATCGAGAGTTGTTTTCTAATTTTGCCCAAAAAACGAACATTCATATTATTGCGGGAACGCAGGTAATTGAAAAGGATGGTAAGTTGTATAATACCGCCCATTTATTTTATCCAGATGGAAGAATTGGGGAGCAGGCCAAACTTCACATTACACCAACTGAAGTCCATGAATGGAATATGGCACCTGGGGATTCCTTTCAAATATTTGAAACAGAAAAAGGGAAAATTGCCCTCCTCACTTGTTATGATATTGAATTTCCAGAAATCGTACGCATGGCAAGGGCCAAAGGTGCGGATGTCATCTTCTGTCCATCCTGCACAGATGACCGTCATGGATTTCATCGAGTTCGGTATACCAGCCATGCTCGTGCAGTTGAAAACCAAGTATATGTGGTCTTAACGGGAACAGTGGGTACACTGCCAACTGTGGATTTTATGCGGGCTAATTTTGGCCAGGCCGCAATTATTACTCCAAATGATATACCATTTCCTCCAAAAGGCATTTTGGCTGAAGGGGAAATTAACGATGAAATGATCGTGACAGCTGACCTAGATTTAAATTTATTATCTGAAGTAAGGGAACGTGGTTCTGTTACAACCTGGCGTGATCGAAGGACCGATTTATATACAGATTGGGAAAAGTAAACTAAGGGGTGGGTGTTTCCTTGTACCGAAGTGAATTTTTTGTTTATGACCAAGATCGGCCTGTGCCGGTTATCATTCGCAATTATTCAAAACTGGATTTTGACAATCTTATCAAAATTCAATCTGAGTGCTTCCCACCTCCTTTTCCATCAGAATTATGGTGGAATAAAGAGCAATTAACAAACCATGTGACCTTGTTTCCAGAAGGTGCATTGTGTGTTGAAGTGGACGGTGAATTGGCTGGGTCACTTACCGGCTTAACTATCGACTTTGATCCAGACGATAAAAGTCATACATGGGAAGAAATCACAGACCATGGATACATACGCAACCATAATCCAAAGGGTAATACCTTGTATATCGTCGATATCAGTGTTCGTCCGAAGTACCGTAAACTAGGGTTAGGAAAATTGTTGATGCAGGCTATGTACCATGTTGTGATTGAAAAAAGTTTGGATCGATTACTAGGCGGCGGTAGAATGCCAGGATATTATAAAGCAGCTGATAGCTTGACACCTGAGCAATATTTAGCTGCGATAATTAAAGGGGATATACAGGATCCTGTCATCACTTTCTTGTTGCGCTGCAGCCGTGTGCCATTAGGAATTGTTGAAAACTATCTCGAGGATGAAGAATCCTACAATTATGCAACATTAATGGAATGGAAAAATCCTTTTAAATGAATGGGAGGCATGTATCTCAATGGAATATATTAGAATTACCAATATAGATGATCAGAATTTTAGAAGGCTTCATAACTTAATGGGAGAAATTTTTCCCCCAGAAGAAGTACTAGCATATGAGTTATGGAAAGAGCCATTAGAAGATCCGAGTATTCGCGTGTTTGTAGCAGTCGATGGCGATAAAGTCTTAGGTGCAACCGAATATCGTTATTATCCGGATTGGAATATTGCCATGACAGATTTTACGATCATCAGTCAACCTGGGCTAAGCCTTGGACGTTTTTTAGCTCAAAACCGGTTAAAGGATTTACAACAATTAGCTAAAGAAAATGGACAAGTGCTATTCGGCATGTTCGCAGAAATATATGATCCGTACCGGGTGGAAGATCACGAATTTGGTGGAGTAAGGGTTATGGATCCATATATCCGCCGCGAAGTTCTTTCCCATTTGGGCTATAAACGTATAGATTTTTCATATGTTCATCCTTCCTGGGAAAACAATGGGGAAGTTGTAACAGGGCTTGATTTATGTTTCATGCCATTAGCTGATGAACTTGACTCACTGCCAGCAAACCTTGTAAAGGATTTTCTAACCACCTATTATTCCATTCTTTCAAATAAACCGGAGGAGTGGTTAGAAATGATAGACCGTTTGGGGGACAAGGAAGAGGTATCCCTATTACCATTGTAAAAAAAGAAATTTCAAATAATATTGACAATTACAAAGGAATCAACTAGAATTCTTTTATATCTTGGATATTTAATGAAATAATTAAATAAAACTCTTATCCAGAGCGGCGGAGGGACTAGGCCCGATGAAGCCCGGCAACCATCAAGGTAATTCTTGAAAAGGTGCTAATTCCTGCAGGTTATTTTTAACCTGACAGATAAGAGGAGGAAATCTACCCTCTTCTTATGAAGAGGGTTTTTCTTATTTATATGATATTAAAATAAACAACCAATTGGTCATGTCTAATATTATTTAAGGGGTGGAATACATGTCTGTCATTAAAGTGGCAATTCTAGGTTTTGGTACAGTTGGGGAAGGTGTTTATAGAACAATACAATCCCACGCTGAGGAACTTACTAGTGTTTTAGGGAGAAAAGTAGAAGTGGCTGCAGTACTAATAAAAAATAAACAAAAAACCAGAGACATAAGGGAAGATGTTTTAATAACTACAGATTTTGCCGAAATTCTTAATCTACCTCAACTTGATGTTGTTGTCGAAGCAATCGTCGACAAAGAACAACCTTTTACTTTTTTAAAACAAGCTATACAAAGTGGTTGCCACATAATCACAGCGAATAAAGAAATGTTTGCACACCACGGGAATGAACTGCTCGAGTTAGCTGAGAATTATAATGTTTCGGTGGGTTATGAAGCAACAGTTGCGGGTGGTATTCCGGTTATTCAAACCTTAAGGCAGTTATTAAATGTTAACCGAGTTCGTCACATCCAAGGAATTCTTAATGGGACATCGAATTTTATACTAACGGAAATGCGCGAGAAGAAGCAGTCATTTGCTGATGCCCTCATTTTAGCGCAAGAGAAGGGGTATGCTGAAGTGGATCCAACCAACGATGTGGAGGGATTTGATGCTTTTTATAAAACAATGATTCTCAGCAGAATTGCTTTTGGAGAACAACCCAATTGGAAGAATGTCGAGCGTGCGGGCATTACCTCGATTACAAGAGAGTTAATTGAAACAGCAGAAAAGATGGGATTAAGGTTTAAGCATATTGCAAGTATTAGTAAGACAGGTAGTCAAATTAACGCAGAGGTTAAACCAGTCCTTGTTGGGAAATCTCATCCTTTTTATTCTATTGAAGGCGTAGAAAATGCTGTAAATATTCACTCTGATATTGTTGGTAGTATTACTTTGCAAGGACCAGGAGCTGGGATGTATCCTACTGCAAGTGCTGTTATTGAAGATTTGGTCTATGTCTGTCAAAATCGGTCGTCAAATAAGAATATCACAAAAACAACAGCAGCATGTGATGGAGAGAAAAAAGGGAACGAAAAAGAATTATGGTTAATTCAAGGTCTCTCAAAGAATTATAATAACCCTTTGATTACATGGGTAGCTCAAGCTTCTGATGAGATAGCAATTATCCAGGCGACTAGGGAAGAATTAGAACAGTTAATTAATCAGCAGAAGGCGTCTTGTTACTTTCAAATAATAGGGGAGTATGAAACAGAAAGTAAGAATAAAGAAGTAACTTTAGCTTACCTCTAGGTTAAAAGATGTAACTAGCATTTGTTCCCGTAAAAAAGAGCTTTCAAGGGGCTGTTGACAAATTGTCAACAGCCCCTTGGAGCTCTTTTTTTGTTTTAACAATTTCTACTCTCTTATGTGTAGGGGATATATTAATATCTTAAAAAAAAGCAAACCAAACACCCTAAAACTGGGGATAAGTCTAGTCAAAATCAAATAGTATTCATATTGTGTAAAAGCTCGATCAAATGGACTAGTTATTCATAAAAGTAAATTGAAGAGGTGCGTCATGTTAGGGAATAGCTTAAATGGACGTTTATTAACGAATCTGAAAAATACATTCACCTATGAGTTTTGGGTATTGCCTGAAAGCGTTCATCTTATCGATAAACAATCACGCGATAAGCCGGCAAATGTAAATGGAAAAAATTATATCATTGGACCTGGATATGGGGTGTCCGATAATGATGCAGGGGTTAGTGTTTCAGTTGGACTAAATGGAATTACGATCTATGAACATGCCAAGAAAAATATATATGCGGTGTTAGTCTATGAAGCAATAATTAATGATCTTATTCATATTGCTGTTGTCTATGATGATAGAGAGCCGCAGCTATACATTAATGGTAAGTTTGTAAAAAAGGGTGAACGAAGCCTTAAAACCTATATCTACCCATCGGGGATGATTGGTGGGCAACCAGGTCTATTCTTTAATGGGGATATCAACGAGATTAGGCTATGGGGCCACTGCAGAACAGAACAAAATCTTAATGATAATTTGAATAAAAAGCTAACTGGAAGCGAAGCAGGGCTGTATGGTGTTTGGCCAACACCGCCTGTAAATGAACGAGAAACACAAAAGGTAAATACAAAAAAACAAAACTCCCAAGATAAAAAGGACCTAGGCTCTAATGAGAAACAAATTGAAAAGACACAAGTAAATAAGAACCAAGATATTGAAGTCAGTATAATTATTCCTTCCCTAAATAAATATCCACTAAATCTATTTACACTCCTCTCACTTGAACACCAAACGTTCAATCCTTCAAAAATGGAAGTAATCTTTATTGATGATGCTTCAACTGACCAAACGGAAGAAAAACTAAAGGACTATTCTCCTCCATATCATTTTAAATATATACGTAATAAAAAGAATCTTGGAAGATCACAGGTCCGAAATCTGGGCATTCGTTCAGCAAGAGGGAATATTCTTATTTTTCTAGATGCAGAAATGATAACTGAATCTGATTTTGTTGAAAAACATTATAAGTACCACCAATCAAAAAATAACCTTATTTTGTCAGGGGCCATGCATTCAAAAGTCATATACTCATGTATCTTTCCTGAATTTACTCGAAAGGAAATAAACAAAATCTCAACTTTAACAAAAAATAATCAGAAGGTCTATTCGAGGATTCAAAACTTTAAGTATCCATGTAAAGAGCCGTACCCGTTGCTGGAAAAAGCGATATTGCAAGAAAAGCTTTCAAGGATTTAGGTGTTGCAGTATACCCGTGGTTCCAATCGATTACCAGCAATTTTGCTGTTGACTTAGAAGGGTTTGCGTTTCCATGGATGGCATTTCTTACAGGGAATGTTTCCATGCGTAAAGAGTTTATTATTCAAGCAGGGTTATTCGATGAAGATTTTGTCGGTTACGGATACGAGGATTGGGAATTAGGGTATCGCTTATATAAAATGGGTGCCAAATATATTGTTAGAAACGATTTGACAACGTATCATCAAGAACATCCTATTGGCGAAAGTAAATGGAAAGAGGCAATTAGCAACCTAGGACGATTTATTTTAAAGCATCCTGACATCGACGTGATTATTCTTGGCTTAGAGATTTCAGGTCTTGCAGATTTATTAACGATGAATAAGGTATTGAGCGAATATAAGTTACTTGTTCAATCCTATCCGGAACGGTTTCAAAAATTCGAAGAAAAATTCATCCGCATACTTGAAACAATTGTCCTTTTACTCCAAATTGACATCCGTCACTTAAATATCTTAGGAGCTGCAGGATTTGGCTCTGATGTTAGAAAAGAGCTTCAAGAGGATATTAATTCTATCAAAGGCTTAAAAAAGTTTCCAAATTTAACTTACCTTTTGGAAAAGGTATTGAACTCATAGGAAAGATTCCCCAAACTAGTTTGAAGGAGTGAAAGTGTGGTATCCATTATTACTTGTACAATAAGAGAAGAGAATATTAAAAATGTTTTCAAAAATTATAAACAGCAATCCTGGAAGGATAAAGAGTTGATAATTATCCTTAACAAGGATTCTATGAATATTGATAGATGGATCAAAAAGGCAAAGAAATATCGTAATGTTCAGGTTTATCAACTACACGAAAAAGCAACATTAGGTGACTGCTTAAATTTTGGGATTATGAAAGCAAGTCATGATATTATTGCAAAATTTGATGACGATGATTATTACGGGCCTGACTACATTAAAAGTTCGATGGATGCTTTTAAAAATAAAGATATTTCTATTATCGGAAAAAGTTCTTTATATATTTATTTTAAAAGTGAAAAAGCGCTGATCCATGTAGCAGGTAGTGAGAATTCAATCACAGAAACTGTTGCTGGAGCGACATTAATATTTAGAAAAGACGTGTTCCAACAAGTTCAATTTGAAAAAGTAAATCGAGCGGAGGATTACTTTTTCATTGATCAATGTAAAGAGAAGGGCTTTAATGTCTATTCAACTGAACGTTTTCATTTTGCAGTCATCAGACATGATACCGAAAAACATACATGGAAGATTGCTGATAAGGATCTTATGGAATGGGGAGAATTAATCACCTATACAGAAGATTTCCAATCACTAGTCTCAAAAAAAGCCGCGATTTGAGGATCGAGCAGTGGCTCGCCTTTCCTCCTTTATCATATAAAAAAGAAGCAGGCTGCCCTGCTTCTTTTTTGTTACAGCTTTTCTTAAACTTATTTATTTCTTCTCGATTTTACACGCTGGTTCGCTGCGTTAGCACGTGCTTGTGCTTCAAGGTCGGAATGGTCTGCAAATTCTGCAGAATATTCAACGTCATTTCCATCAGTTATTTTTAGGTTCTTAGGTGTTTGTGGAAGTGAGCTTTTGTTACTATTACCAGTGCCACTATTATGCATACGACCCATAACTAAAAACCCCTTTCATTGTAGGCTTGCAGGAGCCGAATTGCTCCCTTTAATATCATTTACAATTAGAAAGGTAACCATGAATGGAAAATACTTCAGCAGAGCTATATGGTCGTAACTGTGGTCAAACTAGAGTCTGGTTTTTTTGTCGTGGTATCCGCCTGCCCGGTCTGCCATTTTAAATTCTCTTTGATATGAGACTTCCTGCATACTGGTTAATGAGTATTTGCCTCGATCCTTATCTTTTTTCTTCTTTTCCGCCATTTTGCTCATTCCTTTCAACATTTTTTTAGTTAATCGTCATCAAGCTATGTGGTAAAAAATAAAAGCACGTTATGTACTTATTTCCATTTTTACCTTTTAAGAAAGGAATGATACTTTTTTTAAGAAAATATATTTTCTAATGCCAAATGTAAATCTGAATACGCAAATTGATAGCCATTTTCTAAAAGCTTTTTCGGTAATACCTTTTGTCCATCAACCACCAATGTACTCATTTCACCAAGCAGAAGATGCAGTGCGAAACTTGGGACCGGGAGCCAGTGAGGACGGTTTAATACGCTTGCAAGTGTTTTTCCAAACTCAGTCATCGTTACCGGTTTCGGTGCAGTGAAATTGATGGGACCATCCATTTGTTCATTTTCGATAATAAAGGATATTCCTTTGACCACATCCTCCACGTGAATCCATGACATCCATTGACGTCCATTTCCAATGGGACCACCGATAAATGATTGATAAGGGATTGCCATTTTTTGAAGAGCCCCTTGGTATTTATCAAGGATGATTCCGAACCTGCAAAAGACAGTACGTATCCCTAATTGGCTGGCTTTTCCAGCTTCGATTTCCCATTGCTTAACTGTTTCTGCCAAGAAATCATTCCCAAAGCCATGGTTATCTTTTTCAGTTAAAATTTTATCAAAGGATGTACCATAAATCCCAATTGCACTTGCATTGATCAGTGCCTTTGGTTTGGTATCTAATTTATTTATAATGGCTAGCAGTGCATGAACAGACTCTAAGCGACTGTTTAGAATCTTTTCTTTTCTTTTTACGGTCCAACGTCCACTATTAATCGATTCGCCTGCAAGGTTGATAAAAATATCAGTATCTTGGAGTTCATGAATGGGGCTTGAAATATCACTTAGCCACTCGACATATCGAATTCCAACAGTACGATTTGTCTCAATCGATTTTCTTGATAAAATAATTATCTCATGATTGTTTTTCAACAGGTGTTCCGTAAGTGCTTTCCCTACAAAGCCTGTTCCGCCTGCAATCGTTATTTTCATTTTTCCCGCCCCCTTTTACGTTTAATCTTACAATAGATAATGAGGAATATGGTAAAGTATTGATGAGGTGAATAACGTGGCCATTATAACAAAGATCACCACACAACAGAAAACTCAGGATCGATTCAATATTTTTATGGATTACGGTAAGGGTGAGGAATTTGCCTTTAGTGTCGACAGTGATGTTCTAATCAAATTTCAATTAAAAAAAGGAATGGAGCTTGATGATTTTTCCTTCGTAGAAATTCAGTATCAAGACGACATTCGCAAAGCATACAACAAAGCCATTCATTACTTAGCTAGAAGAATGAGATCGGAAAAAGAAATAAAAGATTATCTTGTATTAAAGGAAATAGATGAACCTGTCATCAATGAAATTCTTCATAGATTAACTGCACAGAAATACATAAATGACGAGGAATTCGCGTTGGCCTATGTACGAACCCAAGCCAATACCACTGATAAAGGTCCCAATGTAATAAAAATGGAATTAAAGGAAAAGGGAATAGTAGAAGGGATTCTCAACCATGCACTAAAGGAATATCCTCTCGAGCAACAGATTGAAAAAGCAACCAAAATAAGTTCAAAGTTTTACGAAAAGAATACAAAGGAATCATTAAAAATTCAAAAACAGAAACTTGAGAATCTGCTCCTTAGAAAAGGTTATCCATATGAAGTCATTAATATTGCTGTTAATGATGTCGGGATGAACAACGAGATGGATGAGGAAATGGAGGCAATCAGATTCCAAGGTGAGAAGGCCCATCGAAAATTTAGTAAATACAGTGGATTTGAATATGAACAAAAGATGAAACAAGCATTATATCGAAAAGGGTTCCCGATCGAGCTCATCGAAAGATACTTATCAGAAAGTAAAAAATCATGACAAAAGCATCATGATTTTTTACTTTCGATAATAATGGAATCTTGATCCATTTGTTCGATAATCATTTCGGCAACTTCCCTTGGTGAGCGGAAACGGGAGGTATCTTTGACATGGTCACTATTATCCCAAAACGGTGTGTCCATTCCGCCCATATACACCGCATTAAATTTAATCCCACTCCCTTCGTATTCTTTCTGCAGGCTCTCTGTAAAGCCTCTAATTGCAAATTTACTAGCCACATAAACCGCTTCATTCACTTTTCCACGCAAGCCTGCTGTTGAAATAATATTCAAAATGCGTCCTTCCGAAGTCTTTAACAGCAGAGGTAATATTGCTTTGGTCATCAAAAGAGTTCCTAAAACGTTTGTGTTGATCATTTCAGTAATGTGATGTTCATTCATTTCCACAAATGGACCGAAATGCCCAACTCCAGCATTATTAACTAATCCGTATATATTATATGTATGACTAATTTCTTCAGCTTTTTTCGAAACATCTTTCGCATTTCCAATATCTATAGGAAGGATATCAGCACTTCCTCCATTTGCTTCAATTTCTGCTTTTGTAGTTGTTAATTTATCAAAGTTCCGCCCTGTTAACAAAAGGTGATAGCCTTTTTGCGAAAAGAGATGCGCTAATTCTTTACCTAAACCAGAGCCTGCCCCAGTAATAATGATCGTTTTCATTCTAAAATCTCCTTTGTATATTAGTTCATCCTTTATTTATTATATTATAATATACTAAAATGAAGTTATAAGGGGAGTGAATTCAAATGCAACAGGAGAAACGCTACAGTACCATGTCAGAACATGAATTAAGACAAGAAATTGGCATACTCCAAGAACAAGCCAGAAAAGCAGAACAAATGGGAATGGTCAATGAGTTTGCCGTGCTCGAACGAAAGGTTCAAATGGCGAGAGCATACCTGATTGACCCTCATTCGTTTAAACCTGGAGAAATTTATGAAATAGACGGGGACCCAGGACAATATTTTAAAATTGACTATATGAATGGTGTGTTTGCTTGGGGTTATCGACTTGCAGGAGAGGGAAAAGAAGAAGCGTTGCCAATCTCATTATTGAATCAGCCAAAAAAATAATTGGACAAACCAGAGAATAAGACCTCTGGCTTGTCTTGTTTTTACAGATAGAAAAGTTTATTTATAAACCTGTGGCGACTCATCATCGCGCTCGCCTGAAGCACGCATCCGCTCTTGTGGATGGGTATTAATCGTGCCATCTGCTCTTGTTGAAGCATATTCTGCTTTTGCTCTTGGCTCTCCCTCGAGCTTGTTATTATTTTGATTTGGGAAATTCGTTGCTTTATTTCTCATGCTGTACCTCCATCAAGGGAATGAGAACACGTGAAAAGCAAAGCATTCTCAATGCTTACCACGTAAAGATAGTATCTGCTTTTATTAAATAGGTTATGTTAAAAGAAATTGGCAATGAGGTGGATGAATGAACGATTATCATGAAAGATTAACAAAACTGCTATTAGCTAAAAACGACAAACTCTCGTCTAACCAGGCACGAACCTGGGTTGAACTTCTTTGGGATGATTTTGAAACCACTTATGCAAAAGCAGGCAGGGAATATATGGGCAGTGAAATAGCAGAAAGAATTGTCAAACAATGGATAGAAAACTACGGTGATAAACTGCATGAATTTGCAGCAACAAACCCAAAATACAAGGATTATTTAAATCAGGAAAAGAATAGTTTAAATTAAAAAAAGCGAGTGACAAAGTCACCGCTTTTTAACTTGGAATTATACTTAATTTCTTTCGTAATTTCTTCTCACTGAACACCCACCCCGTATAGGAGCTAATTGGATTTAAGTTACAATCTAATTGAACGACGGCCACAAACGGATAGTGCCCATTGCTCCGATAGCGTAAATCAATAAAGCGAACTTCGTAAAAATCAATAAATTCATCGACTTCCCATCGATAAACTGGTGAAAAGGATAAAAATGCTGAAAGGTTTTTATCCTTTTTTGCTGCTTCGATTACGGGTGTCTTCGGTACGGGTATTCGGTTAAAATGGTCTAAGATTTCAACTTGTTTATTTACTGCTTTTCCAACAAAAAATTGTTTCTTGTTCATGGCAGCAATTCTCCATTGATGAAATCTCATGGTTGGTGCAATAATTATTTCTGTTGCATCGGGAATCATTCTTTTTACCTCAACCAATACCCTTTTTTTCGCCCTAAAACGAGCGAGATAGTAAGCTGCAATAACTACATACATTAGCAAAAAAGTATAACCTGGATTTGCTCCTATAAGCCAAATAACGATCCCAAGGATATGGATCCCAAAGATAATCGGGTCAAACGTATTTATAACGCCTAGAGCGACCCATTTTGTAGAAAAAGGTCTTAGAGCCTGCGTACCGTAAGCGTTAAATATATCAACAAATACATGGATAAAAACAGCTGCAAATGTCCAAGCCCATAAATGAAAAAGATTGGCATCAGGAAAAAATGGATAGATAACGGCTATTAGGACGAGTGGCCACAAAATTACAGCAGGGATGGAGTGGGTAATCCCGCGATGATTTCGAATGTATATGGCATTATTTCTTAGCTTCAAAACGGTATCTATATCAGGTATTTGTGACCCAGCAATGGTTGCAATTAAAACACTCGTCGTGGTCGCGTGGCTGCTAATTACTGCGGGATCAAGCGTAGCAAGACCACCAAGAGCAATACCCATGACAATATGAGTTCCTGTATCCAAAAGGAAATCCTCCTTCAATATAGTTCTTGTAAAACTAAACAAATTGAATTATCGTAAAACCAATACATTACTAATTATATTGCCTTTTTTCATACATGTTAACAACATCTGGAGGAACAAAAGTTATGATAATTGAACTAAAGAATATAGAAAAAATCAACATATCTGCTTTTCAAAATGATTTAATATCCTGGTTTAAACGGGAACAACGGGACTTGCCGTGGCGAAAAGACCAAGATCCATACAAAATATGGGTCTCAGAAATTATGCTCCAACAAACAAGAGTTGATACAGTTATCCCCTATTTTAATCGCTTTATTGAATGGTTTCCCACCATTGATGACCTTGCCGAGGCAGAGGAGGATAAAGTACTTAAGGCCTGGGAAGGGCTGGGATATTATTCAAGGGTTCGAAATTTGCAATCAGCTGTAAAGGAAGTAAGCGAGAAATATAACGGTGAAGTGCCAAACACCCCAGAACAGATAGCTGAACTAAAAGGGGTTGGACCTTATACAGCTGGTGCGATATTAAGTATTGCTTATGGGATTCCAGAGCCGGCTGTGGATGGAAATGTGATGAGGGTTATATCAAGAGTCCTTTCCATCTGGGAAGACATTGCAAAATCCTCTTCGCGGAAAATTTTTGAAAAAGCAGTGCGACAGTTAATTTCACATGAAGACCCTTCCTCTTTCAACCAAGCTTTAATGGAATTGGGAGCGTTAATTTGTACACCCACTTCTCCTTCATGTTTATTATGTCCGGTTCGAGAACATTGCCAAGCTTTTGATGAGGGAGTTCAAAATGAACTTCCGATAAAAACTAAAAAAACCAAGACACGAAACGTTCAACTTGCTGCTGCTATCCTTTTGGATGGAAATGGTAAGGTATTAATCCACAAGAGGCCGGCAACTGGACTGCTCGCAAATTTATGGGAATTCCCTAATGTTGAGATCCATCACCCCATACAAAATGAACGGGAGCAGGTAGCGGACCTATTTCACCATTCTCTTGATTTAAAAGTAAAATTTGAAAAAATTATCGGTCAGCTGGAACATACCTTTTCCCACTTAGTGTGGAATATTAAGGTCTATTCAGGGACCTTAAATTCAGTCTTTCAAGAAAGTGAAGAATGGAAACTTGTTTCGTTCGAAGAAATGAAAGAGTTTGCTTTCCCTGTATCCTCCCAAAAAATGCTCAAGATTTTTCATGAACACCAGATGGAATGAACGCCATATTTAAGCGGCGTTCATTTTCATTCATATACCGTTTTTGTTCCATGTGTATAATCTGCTTCTTGACGATTGATTCCGCCGCGATTCTCAATTTCTTCAATAATCTCGCGGTGAATCGTTTGTCCTTCGCTATTTAAATATGGAGTAATTTGCTGAAATGAGTGATGAAAAAAAGCAAGCTCACTGTTTTCCCAATCAGATTTAGCCATCATGGAAAGCTCTGTCATATCTCGTCCAACATACATATTTTCTACTTCCTTTCAAAGGTTATTTACTCCTTAGTGTTTTATAATAATTGTCTTCTATTCCTGGAAAAGTTAAAATGATAACAATACTTGAATATAGAAGGGAATAGTTAGATGACTCAGAAAGTAGCACTCATTACAGGAAGCAGCAGGGGAATCGGTAAGGCAACAGCATTACGTTTGGCAGAAGCAGGATATGATATTGTTATTAATTATGCAAGAAGTAAAAAGTCTGCCCTTGGAACTGCTGAACAAATAGAAGCATTAGGAAGAAAGGTGCTAGTTGTAAAAGCCAATGTTGGCGATGTTGCAAAAATTAAAGATATGTTCACACAAATCGATGCGGAATTTGGCCGCCTGGATGTGTTTGTCAATAATGCGGCATCAGGAGTTCAGCGTCCAGTCATGGAGTTAGAAGAATCACACTGGGATTGGACCTTAAACATAAATAGCAAAGCTTTGCTATTCTGTGCACAGGAAGCAGCAAAATTAATGGAGAGAAATGGCGGGGGGAAAATTGTCAGCGTCAGTTCACTCGGTTCCATCCGCTATTTAGAAAATTACACGGTTGTAGGGGTCTCTAAAGCAGCACTTGAGGCTCTGACAAGATATTTGGCAGTTGAGCTAGCCCCGAAGAATATTGTCGTTAATGCAGTCTCAGGCGGTGCTGTCGATACCGAAGCATTAAAACATTTTCCAAACCGTGAAGAGCTTCTTCAAGAAGCAAAAGAAAAAACTCCTGCTGGAAGAATGGTTGAAATTGAGGACATGGTCAATTGTTTAATGTTCCTTTTATCAGAAGAATCAAGCATGATTAGGGGTCAGACCATTATTATTGATGGTGGAATTTCATTACTCGTTTAATTATTTTTAAATAATATTTTTTGCGGATAATCTCCACGAAGCATGGTTACATTATATTCGTGGAGGTGATATCAATGGCAAACTTCAATCAACAGCCAAACAAAACTTCAGCTGGGACTAACATCCAGGAAGTAAGACAACAAAACGCTCAATCTACTTCTGGTCAAGGTTCTCAAGGCCAATTCGGAACTGAATTCGCTAGTGAGACAAATGCTGCTGAAGTAAGACAACAAAACCAACAATCGGCTCAAAAGTCTCAATCTGCTTCAGGACAAGGTTCCCAAGGCTCTTCAGGCCAATTCGGAACTGAATTTGCAAGCCAAACAGATGCTCAAGAAGTAAGACAACAAAACCAACAATCTCAAGCTCGTAAAAACCAAGGTAATGGCCAATTTGGTCAAAGCTAATAATAGTATGCAGAAGGCACTCTAGATTCGTATAGAGTGTCTTCTTTCTGTTTCGACAAAACTTCTCTTAAGGTTACATATGTTGTCAAAGGAGAATTGGTCCGGTTCGCGAATACATATTAGATACAACTAATAAGGCGGTGAGGGAAATGGATCATTTTAACCGATTAGTTTCCGATCAAATGGTGACGATGGAAAAATTGCTATACCTTCAAGGAGAACTTGAACGTTGTCAACAAATCGAAGAAGAACTACAAACATTGCAGGATGCTACAGACCTTGAAAGTGTTCAAGCTGATATCCGACTGAAGAAAAAAGAGTTGAAAGAGATCCAGACCATTTTTGAAAAGCAGACAGAAGAGGTAATTAATTCCTATCGGGAAATGAACCTAACAGCATCTTTTTAGGTGAAAAAACCAAGAATATCTAAAAAAATTCGCAAATTTTTACAAAGAGCCATCGAAATATGGCTCTTTTGTTTTAAAATCTGTTCCCAACCGTTATAATAATAGAAAATAGGAATTGTACTTTGTTGCCTTTTGTCATTATTTATTTATATATTGTTAAGAATAGGTTACAAAGCGTTCAGGAATGAAGGTAGGGGAGAAACATGGGCGTACCCATCGAAGGTGAACCAATGCAAATACATAGTTATAAGCACAATGGGCACATCCATCGCGTCTGGGAAGAAACAACCGTTTTAAAAGGGACACAAAATTTGGTGATTGGAGGCAATGACCGAACACTTGTGACAGAATCAGATGGCAGGACCTGGATAACAAGAGAACCAGCTATTTGTTATTTTCATTCACAATATTGGTTCAATGTGATTGGAATGATCCGTGAGGATGGTATCTATTATTACTGTAATATCAGTTCACCATTTATATTTGATGGCGAAGCACTAAAGTATATTGATTATGACCTTGATATAAAGGTGTTTCCTGATATGACCTTTAATTTATTAGACGAGGATGAGTATGAACGTCATCGCCGGGAAATGAATTATCCAGCTCCTATCGATCAAATCCTAAAAAGAAATGTTGACAAGTTGATTCAATGGATTCGGCAGCGGAATGGCCCTTTTGCACCAGATTTTATCGATATCTGGTACGAACGTTATTTAACATACAGACGTTAGATGGCAATTAGAATTATATGCGCCTGTTGATTTGGTCAACAGGTTTTTATTTGCTTTTTAATGAAGATTCCGAAAGGAGGACCAACTTGAACAGTATTCGCAGGTATCTTCAATTTGTAAAACCATACCGTTTGCAAGTAATTGGGACAATTATCATTGGAGTAATCAAATTTTCCATTCCACTAATGATTCCGATGCTGATTAAATATGTTGTCGATGACATTGTTGGAAGTCCTACCCTATCCCACGGTGAAAAAATGGATAAACTGATGTTCATTATGGGTGTAATGATAGTAATCTTTGTCATCGTGAGGCCGCCAATCGAATATTATCGGCAATATTTTGCCCAGTGGACGTCCAGTAAAATATTATATGATATTCGGGATACGATGTACACACATATCCAAAAGTTAAGCTTTAGGTATTTTTCAAATACCCGTGCTGGAGAAATTATATCACGAGTCATCAATGATGTTGAGCAAACGAAGACATTTGTCATTTCAGGATTAATGAACCTTTGGCTGGATATAGCCACAATTATTATTGCAATTATTCTTATGTTTTCTATGAATGTTAAGCTGACGTTTGTTTCGATTTTGCTGTTTCCACTCTACGCCTTCTCGATTAGATTTTTCTTTGGGAATTTACGGATATTGACACGTTCGCGCTCACAGGCCCTAGCCGAAGTCCAGGCCTATTTACATGAGCGGGTGCAAGGGATGCCCGTAATCAAGAGCTTTGCGATTGAAGACTATGAACAAGGCCAATTTGATAAGCAGAATAAAAACTTCTTAGAAAAGGCATTACAGCATACAAGCTGGAATGCGAAAGCCTTTTCGACTGTTAATACCATTACGGATGTTGCCCCATTAATAGTCATTGGCTATTCTGCTTACCTCGTTATTCAAGGTCAACTATCACTAGGGACAATGGTTGCGTTTTTTGCCTATATTGATAAACTTTACAATCCATTAAGGAGATTGGTTAATTCTTCCACCACTATTACTCAATCGTTTGCATCTATGGATCGGGTATTTGAATTTTTGGATGAGAAGTATGATATCGTGGATATACCTAATGCGAGAGAATGCAGCGAGGTACACGGGGACATTTCGTTTGAGAATGTTTATTTTTCTTATGAAAAAAAAGAGGAAATGGTTTTGGCAAATATTACTTTAGATGTAAAAAGGGGAGAAACGATAGCGCTCGTAGGAATGAGCGGCGGCGGGAAATCCACACTTGTTAGTCTGATTCCCCGTTTTTACGACGTGACCGAAGGAAGCATCACTTTAGACGGGGTAGACATCCGTCAATTTAAGGTTCAAACTCTGAGAGACAAAATTGGTGTGGTTTTTCAGGATAATATTTTATTTAGTGAATCGGTTATGGATAATATTTTATTAGGAAAACCAAGTGCTTCTGCTGAAGAGGTATACATGGCTGCAAAAGCGGCTAATGCCGATGAGTTTATCTTAAACCTGTCAGAAGGGTATAACACCAAGGTAGGCGAACGCGGGGTTAAGCTTTCTGGAGGTCAGAAACAACGAGTTGCGATTGCCCGTGTCTTTTTGAAAAATCCACCTATCTTAATTCTTGATGAAGCAACCTCTGCACTAGATTTAGAGAGTGAGCATGCTATACAAGAATCACTCAAGGAGTTAGCCAAGGATAGGACTACCTTTATTGTTGCACACCGATTGTCAACGATTACTCACGCAAATCGAATTGTCCTGATTGAACATGGTCAAATTGTAGAAGTCGGAACACATGACGAGTTGATGGCGAAGCAAGGAAATTATTACAAACTTTTTCAAGTGCAGCAGTTAGAACAAAAAGAAACCGAAGCAGAGTAATTTGCTTCGGTTTTTTATATACTTTCTTCGTCGATCGAGACTTCATTATGATGATACGAATGGAAGCTTGTAATCAGTGTATCAAGATGTTCTACCTGTTCACCATAATCAATAATCGAAGCAACAATTTGCATTGTATGATAATGAAGTGGATTATCATGGTCGGCAATTTCTTGCTGGTGGAGTAAAAATAAATCAAATAATTCCTTTTTATTTAAGCAGATCGTATTTTCATTATCGGCAGGAGGGTTTGGTATTTTACCAATAAATCTAAGCATGAGCTGTTCATGATGGTAAATTAGGCAGTCTAATTGTTCCTGTATCGATTGTTGGAATTTTTCTGGAAGGTGTAATAATTCATTCTCAAAACGATGAAGTCTTTTTAAAGTATCAAGTGCCTTTTTTGCAGCAGAATGCATTTGCCGATAAATAACAAGCTTACGTGACTTTTCCAGACTATTTTTCTTAAAATAACTGCGTTCTTCTTTGTACATACTGTAGAACTGGCCCATTTGAATGATATTCTCTTTTAATTTATCAATATCTGTTTTGAGAAGATTATGATCGAAGTCATGCCGGGTGCTTAAACGGATCCATCTAATAATTTCTTCCGTTGTGCTCGTCATTCTAAAATAAAGTTTATTTTCATACTTTGGCGGCATAAATACTAGATTGACTAAAAATGCAGAAAAGACCCCAATCATGATGGTAGAAAAACGGATCCCGGCAAATGGTATGAAATCGCCACCTGGTGTTTCCATTATGGATATTAACGTAACAAGTGATAAACCAATCGTATTTTCGAGTTTAAGCTTTAAATTAATGCCAATCACAATAATAGCAGCCAAGCCAATGACAATAATATGATTTCCTAACAGAAGTACAAAAACCACTGCAAGTAAAGCACCAATGATATTTCCTTGAATTTGTTCAATGATTGTTAAATAGGAGCGATAAATGGTCGGTTGTATCGCAAATATGGCAGCAATGCCGGCGAATACCGGTGAGGGTGAATGTAATAACTGACCTAAGTAAAGGGATAACACAATAGCAATTCCCGTTTTTAAGATGCGGGCACCTAACTTCATTCCAAATAGTTTCCTTTCAAAAATAAAAATATAGTTTATGGCAGCCCCAGGTAACAGTTTTACATCGAAAACAGAACTGGCGCTTTTTCAATCAGCAATAAGTTACTATACATTGATTATCATATATTATCAAGAGAAATAATATGAATTTATTTTTCATTTTTTACAGGAGAATGTCATATAAAAAAACGCCCGCTAGAGCAGCGGACGTTACTATTAGTATTCTTGATCATTCTGTTGATACAGCTGGATCTGCTTGTTCTTTGACAGGAAGAACCTGCACAAATTGATTTTCAAGATCAGTTAAAAGTACACGAAGTTGATTAGCTTCGTCAGCCTGACCATTCTGTTCAAGCAAGTCAGTATACTTGGTTAATAGCTCGTTAATATCCTGTTTGCCTTTTTCGTTTAGATCAACAACTGAAACCTTAGCTCCTTTTGCAATCCTTCTTTGAATGGCTTCTTTCGTTAATCCCATCTCAGGCTGCTGGCGAATATAGATAACCCCGCCCGTCATTCCTGCACAAATCCATGGTCCTGGGTCTCCCAGTACAAGGCCGCGGCCATTAGTCATGTATTCAAAGGCAAAACCTTTAATATTAGCATTTGAACCAATGTTACCTGCTTCTTTTTCTGGAAGTGGCTTCTTAACAGCACCGCCAATAATTAAGTCAGCACCTGAAAGTCTAATCCCTGCACGTGCATCGGCATTTCCTTGTGCTACAAGAAGACCTTTTTGAGCACCATATCCAAACCCTTTTCCGACGGAACCGTTGTAATAATTTCCATCTTTACCCTTGGATTTTAGGATATAGATATTTCCACCAAAAGAAGTCTTTCCGACACCGTCCTGACCTCCGCCATTCACAGTAATGTCAATTCCTTCACTATTATAAGCACCTAAACCATTTCCAGGAATGGAACCACCCTTATATTTAAGTTGTACGGATGGAAGTTGCTTGTATGAACCATCAAGTCTTCCACGAACACGATGACATGAAACACGGCTACCTAGCACACGTTGTTCAGAAGTGACACTTGCAAATTCGCGAGATGAGTGTAACTGATCGACACTGCCATCAAGATACTCTGCACCCACTGCAACCTGCATTTGAACTTCTTCAATTGATTTAGATGCTTCTGTTTTTGCAAATTGGCTAATTTCTAGCGGCTTTAACAAATAGGAGAGGCTAAGCTGGCCTTGGCCTTTCATTTGCTCTAATAAATCAGAACGTCCAACAGCATCCTGTAAATTGCGAATACCAACCGATGCTGCAATTGACTTCAACTCTGTCCCAAAGGCTGTGAAGAGATTCATAATTCCCTGCACTGCTAATTCTAATTGGCGTGGAACAAAACGTCGTAAGCCATGCTCCTTTGCTTGTGCTTCTGATTCAATTTGTGTCGCGATACCAACATGACAGGTATCTAAATGGCAACCACGGCAAGTCGTACAACCAATTGCCAGCATTGAAAGCGTACCGAAACCAACTCGGTTTGCACCAAGGAGCATGATCTTCATAACGTCCATGGCACTCTTCATACCACCATCAGCCCAGATTTCTACTTTATGGCGAAGGCCGCTTTCAAGTAGGGCATTATGTGCTGCTTTTACACCAATTTCTACAGGTAAACCAACATGCTGAAGGGCATGTATTCTGGCTGCACCAGTACCGCCATCGAAGCCGCTCAAGGTGATAATGTCTGCACCAGCTTTGGCAATACCGACAGCAATCGTTCCGATATTCGGTACAACTGGAACCTTAACAGCAATTTTTGCTTGATCGTTTGCCGTTTTTAATTCAAGAATCATTTGTGCTAAATCTTCAATTGAGTAGATATCATGGTTGTTTGATGGTGAGATCAAATCAGAACCAAGTGTTGCATTACGTGCTTCTGCAACCTTCGCAGTTACCTTTGACCCTGGTAAGTGACCGCCTTCACCAGGCTTAGCGCCTTGCCCAATTTTGATTTCTAATAAATTCGAAGAGTTAAGTAGTTCAGCATTTACGCCAAATCTTCCAGAGGCAATCTGCTGACCTCTTGTTTTTGGATATTTGCCAAGCATATCTTTGATTTCTCCGCCTTCACCATTTAGACTAATCATGTTTAACCGGTCTGCTCCTTCAGCATAAGCTCTGAAGGCTGTTTCATTCTGAGAACCAAATGACATCGAAGAAATAAGAAACGGTAAATCATGGTCCCCAACACGAAGATTAACCTCATCAGGTGAGAGAGATTTATGACTCTTTTTAAGTTGAACTAAATGGCGAATCGTTGTTGGATTCTCCGTTTCTTGTTCGGAGATTTTATCACGATAACTACTGTAGTCACCAGTAGCAGCCACTTCACCAATTGCCTTCCAAATACGTGGGAAGAGATGGAAAGTCTTTCCGACTCTTTCCTTTTCACTATGGTAATCTTCTGCTCTAGACAAAGCATCCATCTTCATCGCTTCAAAATCAGTCTCAAGTTCCTTCGAGCCAAAAAAGTTAACGATGTTTAATAGGCTAGCGATTTCCTCATGTAATCCGATACTTGAGAAAAGGCGACCGTAACCTCTCAGTTCGTGAATGCCTATTGTTGAAATTACTTTTTCTAATCCTTTTGTCAAAGCACTATATAGATTGGTTAAAGGCTTAGTTGTCTCGTCTAGAACCGTTAAGAACATGTAATATGGGCTAATTAAATCTGCACCTAATCCAAAAGCAGTGATAATGTCATGAAGTGATCGTATAGCTCCAGAACGTAGAACTAAAGAACAATCCCTTCTTATTTCTGCCTTAACTAGTGCTTGATCAATCGCAGATGTTACTAAGTGCGGATCAATCCAATAGGAATCTTCTTGGTGTGCTTTTGCATCATCAAGAACAAGTAATGTTTTTCCAGCCTGAACTGCTTGAACTGCTTCATTTGCAAGTCTTTCTAATGCAAGCTCTAACTTTTCTTCTTTTTTGAAGGTCGTAGATATAAAGGTTACTAACTTTTGTTCCTGAAAATGGTGGACAACTTGATCAAAACTTGGCTGATCTAAACTTTCAGATAGGCTGTAGCCAGCTTTTCCTTCCAATAATAGAGGAGTTGTTAGTTCGATTACAGTTTCACTATTTTCTTTATTGAATAATGTTGGACGCTTACCAATAATTACACGTGTGGAAAAGTGTTCTGTTTCACGGTCTCTATCAATAGCAGGATTCGTTACAACGGCAACACTTTCTTTAAAATAATCGGCAATATTTTTACGCTCTGGGTTAAGCGCAGCAAGTGGGGCATCGTGGCCAAGTGAACGAATCGGTTCCACACCTTTTTCTGCCATTTGTTCGATTAATTGGATATGATCTCGTTCCCAGCCAAAAGCTTTATATTGTCCATTATGGATTTTATCAGGATAATTCATCGTAACTGTTTTACCTAAAGCTGGTGGTAGCAAACGCACCCTAACCTCACTGAAATTTAACTTTTCAGAAAAACGGGTGTAGACCTCATTCTGAAAACGAGCTTGTTCAAATACTTCTAACGTTTCACCGTTCCATTTAAAGCCAACCTTTTCACCTGGTGCTAAAGGCTTCGGATCGTTCGTATATTCGCTTGAAGAAATGATTCCTGGTTCTGAAGAAAACAGATAAGAACTATCAATTTCAAGCATCCAAAGCGGACGAAGACCAAGAGCATCCACACTAAATACTGCTTCATCACCAAATCGAGAAATAATACCTGCAGGTCCTTGGGCAAAGTGTCCCCATGCTTCCCTTAAATAGGTATATAGATCTTGGAGATTTTCAGGATATGCCTTAATTTCATTGATAATTGGCGGGAATAAAACATCCATTGCTTCAAATAATGAAAATCCTTCGCGGCAAATCAATGTTTCCATTGTACGGCTTAAATCTTGGGAGTCACTGCCATCTTTGACAAGCGGTACACCAATCATTTTTGCTTCATCACGAAGCTTTGCAATGGTATTAATCTCCCCATTATGCCCGAGAACACTAAACGGCTGTACCCGGAAAAAGCTTGAAAGTGTATTCGTAGAATAGCGATTATGTCCGAGTGTCATGGTTGAAGCAACAAGTGGATTCGCAAGGTCATAATAGTAACGTGGAAGAATATCCCCAGCCCCCATAACCTTATAAACCACATGGTTCTGACTTAGTGAAGCCACATGGACATGCTCGTTTGTTTCTAAATCAACTAATGCATCGAAAAGGGATTTTGATAATTCCTGCCCTTTTTTTGTGGAAAGACAGGCAAATTGCCAAAAAACAGGGTTTTCCTGAATGGCAATGGGACCAAGTGCAGAAGTGTCCGTAACCTTATCAGTTTCATAAATTAAATCAAAGTCGTATTTTTCCAACTTCTTAATTAATTCTTGTTTGGTAGTTTCCCAGTTTACCTTTTGACTAATGAAAACATGACCAACAGCAAATTCTTCTTTTTCAGCTAGTGAGGGTTCCTGGCCAGCCTGAAGCAATTTTTCTTTCCAAAGCTCGACAGGGATATCGGTATGAATGCCAACGCCATCGCCTTCACCGTTAATAAAACCTGCGCGATGATTCATTGTCACAAGAGCGTCTATACAATCAAATATATTTTTTCTAGTTGGGCTCTTAGTTTTTTCAAGGCATGCGACAATCCCGCAGGCATCGTGTTCTTGTTTATGGAAATCTTTGAAAAGGGAAGGGGTCCATTTTTGTGTCATCTTATTAGGCTTTAGCATATATCTGCTAAGGCCTCTTTCACCTCCTATGAAACTTAAAGTTTGAGAATATAGTGTTTGTAGATAGTTTTCGGTTGTTACTTTAACGAGGTATAAAGTTAAAAAGTATATCTAAAAATAATAATATAATAGTATCATAAGAATTTTCAGAAATCAAATAAATATGCAGTAATTTGGATAAGAAAATAGTGGTTAAAAGGTGTAGGATAAATGAGGGAACATCTTATTGTAAACGTTTTCAAGATGATTTTTTAAAAAAAAGGGAGTGATTTCCACTCCTTTTTGTGCATAAAATGTGCATATTTATTCGTTGTTAAGTGAGAAAAATGCATTTCTTACCGCATGTAGTGTTGCTTCAACATCTGCTTCAGTATGAGCGATTGTCAAGAACCATGCTTCATATTTGGATGGAGCAAGGTTTATTCCTTGATGGAGCATATGTTTAAAGAACTTTGCAAATGTTTCACCGTTTGTGTTTTCAGCTTGTACATAGTTTTCGATTTTTTCATTTGTAAAATAAACAGTTAACGCACCCTTCAAACGATTAATGGTAATTTGAATATTATTTTCCATAGCTGCCTCTAAAATTCCTTCTTCAAGCATCGCACCTAAACGGTCTAAATAGTCATATATTCCTTCTTGTTTTAAAACCTCTAGACAGGCGATACCTGAAAGGATGGAAGCGGGATTCCCTGCCATTGTCCCTGCCTGATAAGCTGGTCCGAGCGGTGCAACGGTTTCCATAATTTCTTTTCGGCCACCGTAGGCACCAATGGGAAGACCACCGCCAATGATTTTACCTAACACGGTTAGATCCGGCTGGATGCCTAATAAATCTTGAGCACCGCCGTACATAAAGCGGAAGGCCGTGATGACCTCATCATAAATTACAAGTGCGCCTGCTGCATGAGTAATCTCATTAACTTCCTGCAAGAAACCTGGCTTTGGTTCTACAATCCCGAAGTTACCAACAATGGGTTCCACTAATACTGCTGCGATTTGGTCGCCCCATTTAGCAATTGCCTCTTTAAATGGTTCGATATCATTGAAAGGTACCGTTATCACTTCTTGCGCAATACTTTTCGGAACACCCGCAGAATCTGGAGTGCCTAATGTAGATGGCCCCGAGCCTGCTGCAACAAGGACGAGGTCAGAGTGACCGTGATAACAGCCGGCAAATTTAATAATTTTATCTCTGCCAGTGTAGGCACGAGCCACTCGGATCGTTGTCATCACGCCTTCCGTTCCTGAGTTTACGAAACGAATTTTTTCCATAGAAGGAATTGCTTCTTTTAACATTTTCGCAAATTTCACTTCATGAGGTGTTGGAGTACCATAAAGGACGCCGCTTTCTGCTGCACGTTTGATTGCCTCTGTGATATGTGGGTGGGCATGACCGGTAATAATGGGCCCATATGCTGCGAGATAATCGATATACTGATTGCCGTCGACATCCCAAAAGTAAGCACCTTGTGCGCGCTCCATTACAACCGGAGCACCTCCGCCAACAGCTTTATAAGAACGAGAGGGGCTGTTAACTCCACCAACAATGTGTTCAAGTGCTTCATTATGTAATCTTTCTGAATTAATAAATTTCATTTTTTTTCCTCCTTAAATTGCTTCCTACCTATTTTATCACTTTTCTTCACCCTCTTAATCTGTTTTCACTTTTGCGAAAATTAATGGGGTGCTTGATTGTTGTTTTATCAACCTCAATTGGCTAAACTAATTCTTTAGGGCATTGTTTCGGGAGGAAAAAATGAAAAATGTGATTGAAGTCAAAAATTTACGAAAAGAGTTTAAGTCATATTCCAGCAGGACAGGTTTAAAAGGGGCGTTTCGGGACTTACTAACAAGAAATTATAAAGTTGTTCCGGCTGTAAATGATATTAATTTTACAGTGAAAAAGGGTGAAATGGTTGGTTATATCGGTGAAAACGGTGCAGGGAAATCAACCACGATTAAAATGCTTACAGGAATTTTAACGCCTTCTTCAGGGCAAATCATCGTTAATGGAATGAATCCTCATAAAGAACGGGAACAATTTGTTCAAACCATTGGAGTTGTTTTCGGACAGCGTTCGCAATTATGGTGGGATATTGCTGTTCAAGAATCCTTTCGCCTTTTGAAAAAGGTGTATAAGGTATCAGATGCAGATTATAACAGCCACATGAATCATGTGATACAAACATTAGATATCGAGCCGCTCTTAGATAAGCCTGTGCGCAAATTATCTCTTGGCCAAAGAATGCGGTGTGAGCTTGCGGCTGCGTTGATTCATAATCCGCCACTATTGTTTTTGGATGAACCGACGATTGGCTTAGATGTACTCGTTAAGTTGAAGATTCGTGATTTTTTAAAAGAAATCAATGAGAAATATCAAACGACAATCCTCTTAACCACACACGATTTAACCGATATTGAGGCATTATGCGAGCGGGTAATTATGCTCGATGAAGGTAAGGTTATTTATGATGGTGCGCTTAAGAATCTTCAGGAGAAATGGGGCGAAGGGAAAGAACTTCAGTTTCAGTTTCTTGAGAAGGTTGGAATTTCTGCCGTGCAAAATCTCACCAGCGGAATGCTTGTTAAGTGGGACCTTGACGAAAAAGAGCAAATCTTTACAGCCACACTTGAAGATAATGATGAACTTATTTCACAAGTAATTGCCAAAGTAGTAGCTGCATTTAAAATTAAAGATATTAAAATAAACGAAACATCTACAGAAGAAATCATTCGAAATATCTATGAAAAGGGTGCAGTTTAAGTGGATAAATACCTTGAAATGATTAGAATCCGCTTTTTAATGATGCTTGCATACCGAACCAATTATTACACAGGAATTCTAATCTATAGCATAAACATTGGGGCCTATTATTTTTTATGGTCGGCGATCTATGGTTCTAAGGAACATATTGTTGGTTTATCTGTCACTCAGATGACCACATATGTAGCTGTCTCCTGGATGGCGCGAGCATTTTACTTCAACAATCTAGATCGTGAAATGGCATTAGAAATTATGGAAGGTAAAGTGGCTATTGAATTAATCAGGCCCTATAATTATCTTGGAATGAAAACGATGCAAGGACTGGGGGAAGGGATTTTCAGGTTATTCTTTTTTTCTGGACCGGGAATGATCATTGTTTACTTCGTCTTTCCTATTAAATTTACATGGGATCCAAGTGTCTGGGGATTGTTTGCGCTCTCGATCCTGTTAAGTTTTTTTATTAATACGGAACTGAATTTATTAACTGGGATTACTACTTTCTTCTTATATAATAACTCTGGGCTAATTCGGGCAAAACGTGTCGTTATTGATTTATTTTCAGGGCTGCTACTGCCGATTAGTTTTTTTCCAGGCTGGGCACAGGATGTGATGAAATATCTTCCCTTTCAAGGAATCAGTTATTTTCCCAGTATGATTGTTACTAAAGGTTTTTCCCATACCCAGGCACTCGAAGCAATTTCTCAACAATTTGTTTGGGTAATCATATTATTTTTTCCAATCCAAATTCTTTGGATTTTGGCGAAGAAACAACTGATTATTCAAGGGGGGTAAGAGTTGTTTTATATATCTATGTTTTTTCAATATATATCTCAATATTTAAAAACGAGACTTCAATATCGAGCAGATATATTTGTAGAGTTTTTCTCTGATTTACTATCACAAGCAATAAACCTTATTTTCATATTGGTCGTCTTTGGACATACCAATTTGTTAAATGGCTGGAACAGGGATGAAATCATATTTATCTATGGATTTTTTCTAGTACCTTCCGCAGTCTTTTCTGCCTTCTTTAACATTTGGGATTTTAATGAGCGCTATATAGTTAAGGGGGAGCTGGATCGTATCTTAACAAGGCCGATACACAGTCTCTTTCAAATTATCCTTGAACGAATTGAATTGGAATCATTGTTAGGGGCATTAACAGGACTTGCTGTTATGTTTTATGCGGGGAGTCGATTGGGACTGGAAGTCCATTGGTTCGATCCAATCTTTTTTATTGTTTTTGTCCTCGGTGGGGCATTGGTTTATGGTGGAGTTTTCATCATGATTGCCTGCATTAGCTTTTGGGCAGATGCGCGTACATCTCTTATGCCGATGATGTACAATATTAGCAACTATGGCAGGTACCCAGTTAATATCTATAATAAACTAATTCGTTTTGTACTAACATGGGTGATGCCATTTGCCTTTGTTGGTGTTTATCCTGCTGCCTTTTTCCTTGGAAAAAAAGAATGGTTTTGGTATTCGTTCTTAACACCTGTGATGGGAATTGTTTTTTTCGTACTTTCCGTAATGCTTTGGAATCAAGGAGTAAAAAAATACCGAGGTGCGGGCAATTAACTAGAATTTGATATTTTATTGGTCAAGCGTGCATAGAAATTAAATACCAGATGTTAAAATAGAGGTGGTCTGTGGTGTTTTTTTTCTTGCTTCCAATCGTCATCTTTTGCATCTTTATGAGTTTAAGGACGCTTTTTATTCCAAATACCGTAAAAGGTAAATTGGTATCAATTGATAATTTTTTGTATTTAGGTTCTGTGTATTTGACTGTCATTATTGGTTTTGGTCTTATTTATTTGCTTTTTGAATTAATCGGAATGTCATTGTTGATAGAGGTAAATAATCAAAACAAAAATATTTTTGAAACAAGCTTTTACTTTAGTGCAATGACCTTATTTTCAGTTGGGAATGGCGATGTCATTCCACAAGGGATAGGAAGAATCCTTACCGTTACAGAGGCGTTGATCGGTTATACACTACCTGCTGCATTTGTTGCCCGCGTTGTTTTTGATCGGGAAAAAGTCAGCTAGTGATGCGGGAGAGTTGTTTTGCCAGCTAGGATTTTGCTACGCTAACGATAAGGAATAATTTACAATGGGAGTGGTAGGGATGACTGTTGAAATCGGAATGCAAGTACCGAATTTTGAGTTAGAAGCCAATAATGGAGAAACAGTAAATCTTTCAAAATTTCGGGGCACAAATGTTGTTATTTATTTTTATCCAAAAGACATGACTCCGGGCTGTACAACCGAAGCATGTGATTTTCGGGATCAAATTCAACAATTTACTGAGGTAAATGCCGTGATTTTGGGAGTCAGTCCGGATCCGGTTGACCGCCATCAGAAATTTGTAGAGAAATATGGTTTGCCATTTTTGCTACTTGCAGATACGGAACATCTTTTAGCGGAAGCATTTGGAGTTTGGAAGTTAAAGAAAAACTTTGGGAAAGAATACATGGGTATAGAAAGATCTACTTTTATTATTGATAAGGAAGGCAAACTCGTCAAAGAATGGAGAAAGGTCAAAGTTAAAGGTCATGTAGAAGAGGCTTTATCTTACATACGAGAACAGTTAAGCTGATCTGCTTACTGAAGCCTATTTTGTGCAGAAAAGGCATTTGTCCAATGCAAGAAACGTTAGATTGAATATCATTTTATTAGGGCATACCTCCTCAGATAAACTTTGGGTCCATAGTGGCCCTTTTTTTATGGAAATAAAAAGGATTTCTAAATTTCAATTTATATAAGTGTATATGGGATTTATCATGAAATAAGTTCTAGGTTTGGACTTGCGGTGAGTCATTTAATAATGAAAATTTTCAAGGGAAAGAAATAATTGATAATATTTATCATAAAATACAAACAAACATGGAAAAAGGAAATAAACATTTCCCGTTAATGAGATAACAATATTGACAAAAGTACAAATTACTTAGTAAAATTAATTATAACAATTATAATCTAAGAATACTTTTTAGAAAGAAGGTGCATGGCGATGAATCAGTTAAAAGAAGCGTTGGATACCTTAAAAGAAACAGGGGTACGGATTACTCCGCAGCGTCATGCGATACTTGAATATTTAATAAACTCGATGTCACATCCTACCGCAGATGATATATATAAAGCTCTAGAGGGAAAATTCCCTAATATGAGTGTGGCGACAGTTTACAATAATTTACGAGTATTTCGTGAAGTGGGTCTAGTGAAGGAATTAACTTTTGGAGATGCCTCCAGCCGTTTTGATTTTGTAACATCCCATCATTATCATGTGATATGTGAGAAGTGTGGGAAAATTGTTGACTTCCTTTATCCGGGCTTAGATGAAGTGGAGCACTTAGCATCGCATGTAACCGGCTTTAAAGTCGAGAATCATCGTATGGAAATTTACGGTTCTTGCCCAGAGTGCGCAAGTAAAGAAGTGCATTAAATTGGATGGCGGCTGATTTTTAAAAAATAAGTCTTTTGCTGCAAATAAAAGAGGAAGAAGTAATCCATGGCAGCTATTCTGCAGATTGGTTTACTTCTTCCTCTTTTTATTTTTAGGATTTTTTATTATAGGACTCATCGAATTCCTTGCCTATTAAATTAGGGTCAAGGGTTAATGGCTCACGACAATACATACACATATCCACTCTACCAAGCATTTTAGTATGCTTACCGCAGCTTGGACATTTTACTTGGATGGTTTTTGTAGAAAGCATTCCAATCCAAAAATAAACAATAGTACTGGCAATAATAAAAAGTAGGCCCAAAATCATAAAAATGGTCATAATAAGTGGTGAAGATCGAAAAAAGATACCACCATACATAACAATGAAACCAATGAAAATTAACGATAATGCAAAGGTACGAATTTTATTTATTTTACTCGAATATTTTGCCATGTAACTCCCTCCTAGAGAAAACTATACCATATTTATAAATAGAAAAGAAAAGTCTACGTAGAAGAATGTCGAAATTTGTCTTTGAATAAAGAAGGAGATTTGTTTTCCTTGTCGAACTTATATTGCTACCTGAAAAAAATGGAGGAATGAAGATGGAAGACATCCTTCGGCCTATTTATCAAGAAAGGGCGAGCCAATTAAATACCCTTGGAGTATTAATGGTACAAAAAAAACAAAAGTTAAGCCATATAACAGATTCATTTGATGAAATTCTCTTAGTTCTTGTCAAAGAAGCGGATCAGCCGCTATTCATTAAGCACTATACTTACTACGATAAAAAGGCAGCAATGCATATCATCACAGAAGCGCAGTTGCAAGAGTGGTTATTATTAGGATCGAATCGGAAAATATTTGAATGGCTTCATGAGGCAAAAATCATTTTTGATCGAAACGAATACGTTGCCAATTTAAAAACGGAATTGCGAGAATTTCCTTTTAACGGACGCAAAATAAAAATGGGTTTAGAATTTGCCAAATTGATTCGGCGATATGTGGATGGAAAAGCTTTGTTTGAAGGTCATCAGTTTTTAGATGCATACAACTATGTTGTCCATTCGCTGCACCATCTTGCCAGGTTAGCAATATTAGAAAATGGACTCCATCCAGAACTGACTGTATGGAATCAAGTAAAACAGATTGAACCAGAAATTTATAAACTATACGAAGAACTTGTCTATAGCGAAGAAACGCTTGAGAAAAGACTTGAGCTGCTGTTCCTTGCGAGCGAGTTCATGATCCATTCGAGAACAAATATTGGGACAGTCCATTTGTTAGATATTCTTAGTCGTAAGGAAATTTGGATGTTTAATGAAATTATGAGTGAAGAAGAGTTGCTCCCATACTCAGTCGATTTGGGAGTGCTTCTTGAATATTTAATTGATAAACATTTGATAGAAGTAGTTAATATTGAAACGAAGGGCCAAGGGGTTTTTCATAGAGGTTATCGACTCAATAAAAAATTATCGTAAAAAAACAATAAAACCTATTGACCTTTTCGTTGTTACTTGGTATATTAATAACCGTCGCTGCGAAACAAACTAAATGATGTTTTCGTAAGTGGCGGTTTAAAAAAAGTTATTGACACTTTCAAATGCTTTGTGTTATATTAATGAAGTCGCTTACGAGCGAATGAGAAATTGATCTTTGAAAACTAAACAAACAAAATCGTGCAAACAAACAAAATTTTTAGTTT
>NZ_JAGGQY010000052.1:0-11375 GCF_018613105.1 Bacillus sp. ISL-77 | reverse complement strand
CTCATTTTCTTAGGTTAGTCTACCATGCGGGCTTTTTTTTATGGATTAGTTCCCCATTATAAAGCATACATATAGCTTGAAGGGGTGATTTTTTTGGCGAAGTTTCGCAGGCGGCTTCCGAGGAAGGGACCGTTGCCTTTCCGTTATGTCATGCTATTGACGTTTGTCTTTTTTCTATTTTCAACTGCCACCGGCTTATGGCTCGTGAATAAGGGGATTGAGCCGACATTAATGAGAATTGCTACTTCCGAAACCCGTAATATTGCTTCCCTTGTTATTAATAAGGCGATTACAAAACGGACAACAGACACAGGTGAAGAAAATGACGTCATTGTGATTTTACCAAGTGAAAATGGCAAGGCCTCCAACGTTAAACTCAATACAGTTTATATAAACCGAGTCTTAGCGGAAACAACCGCTCAAATTCAAAAAAACCTAAAAGCAGCCAAAAAAGGTGATCTTGCCTCGTTAGAGCAGTTAACGGATGTAGAAATCGAAACGCATAATTCGGAAAAGGAAGAGGGAATTATTTGGTATGTCCCTCTAGGGCAAGCAACAAATATCTCCTTATTAGGAAATTTTGGTCCGAAGATCCCCGTAAAGTTTCATGCCATTGGCGAAGTGGAACCAGATGTTAAAATTGAGACAAAAGATATGGGGATTAACAATACCTGGGTCGATGTTTCCATTCATATCGAAGTATCCGTCCAAATCATCACACCGTTTGCGACTAAAATAACAAAGCTTACCCAAAGTATTCCAGTCGACGGATCACTCATACAAGGAGATGTCCCGCAATTCTACAATAGTGGCGGCGGAGTAACTCCATCAATACAGCTTCCAGATAAACAGTCGGACTCCAAAAAATCGGGGAACTAAAAATAGGACTATCCACCATGGACAGTCCTATTTTTTCCTGGCATTCATCCGCTCCATTCGTTTCCATTTAGCTAAATGAGGGTAGGGATCAAAAGACCATTCGGTCACACCGTTGTCTTTGTACATCCCATAATGTAAATGGGGAGGGAATTTTCCTGAGGTTCCTGGAGGGCCGTACCCTGAGCTCCCTACACCACCAATAATCATACCAGGCTCAACAATTTGGCCGACCTTTAAGTCCTTAGCAAAACCGCTGAGATGGGCAAAGTAATGATAGGTATTATTGATATCACGAATGCCGATACGCCATCCTCCAAACTTGTTCCAGCCTTTCATTTCAATAATGCCATAGTTTGTTGCTCGAACCGGAACACCGTAGCCAGCAAAAATATCGGTGCCTTCATGAATCCTGCGTCCACCCCAGCCGCGGGCAGACCCCCAGGTACTCCGGTAACTGTGATTGCTTCGGATAGGTACTGGGAATACTTGTGTATCTAAATCAATCCGGCCAAAATGTCGATATATTTTTGCTTTTCCAGTAATGATACTAACGGTTTTATCGCGATGATAGTAATTCCATAAGCCGATTTTTATATTATCATGATCAATTCCGTATGAAAGTAGATAATTGGCAAACGAATAAAGGACGTCCTCATCATTTTTAAGACTCGCTTTTCCATCCCCATCCCCATCCACACCTTTTCCATCAAAAAACTGGATGATTGCTGGGTTTTTTTCCAAAGGATTTGGATTGGTTAAACCAGCCCATTCTTCTGGACGAAAATAGATGCCGATTACGCTATCTGGTTTAGGTAAGTCTCTGCGGACCTGGCGGATGCTTCTTTCATATTGATCAATAGCCGCTAAGTAATACCAAGGAATTTGGGTAACCGTTTCAACCTTCTTATAAAGCTTCATTCTTTCTTGATATGGATCAGTTTCGTTTGTTTTTGCTTGAGCCTCCCTGACCGTGAATGAAGTGGTAAAGAATAAAAGAAAGGTTCCGATGATTAGAACAGCCCGCACAAGAATCCTCCTTCCGAGTAATGTACAAGGTTAGTTTATGTTTTCTAAACCATTTCATTATGGTTAATAAATGGTAAACGAGATTTTAGCTGAATCAACATGGTTTACACTAAATAATTTAAACCGATTTGCTTGTCGATATTATTTCAGTATGTTAAAGTGACAACATATAGAAACATATATATATCGTTTCAAGGGGTGTGCTGAACGTGAGTAAGAAAGAAGAAATTCTAAGAAAACCGGAATGGTTAAAAATAAAACTAAATACTAACGAGTCCTATACGGGCTTGAAAAAAATGATGCGTGAAAAGAATCTGCACACGGTTTGTGAAGAAGCACGCTGCCCTAATATACATGAATGCTGGGCAGAAAGACGTACGGCTACCTTCATGATTCTTGGGGATACTTGTACTCGTGCCTGCCGCTTTTGTGCGGTTAAAACGGGTTTACCTACAGAGCTTGATTGGCAAGAACCAGAACGAGTTGCAGACTCTGTTCAATTGATGAACTTAAAACATGTGGTTGTAACCGCGGTAGCCCGTGATGATCTCATGGATGGGGGGGCAGCCATTTTTGCGGAAACGGTTCGAGCGATTCGCCGGAAAAATCCATTTACAAGTATTGAAGTTCTGCCTTCCGATATGGGAGGAAAAGAAGAAAATTTACGTGTATTAATGGATGCTAAACCTGATATCTTAAACCATAACATTGAGACGGTTAGACGGATGACACCTAGAGTTAGAGCCCGGGCTAAATATGACCGTTCCCTTGAGTTTCTTCGTCGGGCAAAAGAAATGCAGCCTAATATTCCAACAAAATCCAGCTTAATGGTTGGCTTAGGGGAAACGAAGGAAGAAATAATCGAAGTTATGGATGATTTAAGAGCAAATCATATCGATATTATGACGATTGGCCAATATTTACAGCCGACAAAAGGTCATTTGAAGGTTGAGAAATATTATAGCCCTGATGAATTTAAAGAATTACAACAAATTGCAATTAGTAAAGGCTTTAGCCATTGTGAAGCAGGCCCGCTTGTCCGCTCATCCTATCATGCAGATGAGCAAGTTAATGCTGCAGCAAAACACAAGCAAATCCTTGGTGAACAAGAAGCACAACAAGCTTAAAACCAAAGAGTTCAGTCAAAGTGACTGAACTCTTTAATTTATTTGTTATTCCTGCCCATAATATCATCGGGTGTGAGTCCATTTTCGTCCTCACTTGCGTTCATTCGCTGTCCTTGTGGGGATTTTTTCATTTGCTTAATTAGCCCATTAACCAAATTCCGGGCGTTCCTGCTTGTGGAGTCAAGGTTTGCGAGATTTTCTACATCCCTCATTAGTACTTTATTGTCAGTAACGAAGACATGGTAATATCTTGGAACGACAGACATCGCCGTTTTCTTCACTTGGTCAGCCGTCAAATTGCGATCTTTTGAATCTGTATCATACGCAATTAATACTTCTTGGTCTGTCACTAGTGTAGCGACATCATTTACATTGGGAATTTCTGTACTGTATTTACTGATGATATTCGCCACCTGTTCACGATTTAGGGCTGTAAAGTGGTCATTAGCCGTATTATCATTCATCAACGGACTCTTTTGATGGCGGACAAATCCATAATTGTTGCTCACGTTACGAACACCACGGCTTGCCCCTTCATTGTAAAGGTCATGCCTTTTATTATTTACATTTATGGTATTACCACTTTCTTCATACACATCACGGTTTCCCATATCCTTAGTGCACCCTGTTAAAGCTGTCATTGTACATAATCCCAAGATTATGACTAATTTTTTCAATTTCAACACCTCCTTTTATTAGAATAGCCATTTAGAGGATTTTTTTTCTTAGTAATTGATGGGGAATCGGTTATAATGGTTAATAGGAATTAGCTGGCAAAAGAGGTGAAATATCATGATTATTATGAACAACACTGTTTATGAAATGGTCCAAGAACATAGAAACGGCTTTAATGAGGAAGCCCTTAAAGCAAGATTTAGTGATATTTTAACAAGGTATGATTATGTTGTTGGCGATTGGGGTTATGGTCAACTTCGGTTAAAGGGCTTTTTCGACGACCAAAACCAAAAAGCCACGTTTGATACAAAAATTAGTACACTAAGTGAATACCTTTATGAATACTGCAATTTTGGCTGTGCATATTTTGTCTTGAAAAAAGTAAAGAAATAAAAGAAGGGTCAGCTAAACTGGCCCTTCTTTTACGTTGTTTCCATATAGGGTGGCTGTTCATCTTTCTCAGGGTCATCGTGTGTTGGATGTGCCCCGTCCATCTGCCGTGGAAGATCTTGATGCAGTGTTTTATTTTCGTAATTAAAGGCGCTGTATGGACGTTGTCCATCTGTCCAAGGTGTGCTTTTGTTTTGAACCGGTTCGTTTTTACGGATTGGAGAACCATAAGGACCTTCCGGATATTCTTCCGCCGTAAGAAAGTTCCTTTGTTTTTCGACGTTGGATAATTCCGTATATTTTTCTTCTTCATTTTTTGTCATGCTTAATCCCCCTTTTACTACTATTATTTTCAAAGGGAGTGTAATTCATGACTACACATTAAATTAATTCCATTAAAAAGGATCTTAATTCCTCTGCATCTTCATCATTCAACTGAAAAGCGTACTCTAAATAGCCTTCCTCTTGCAAATCGTCTAGACCAATGATTGCAAATCGGCTTCCTTGCATATCAAGAACCAGATGTTTTCCGAAATGGCGGTCACTTTGAACAATCGCTAAATCAAAGCGTTGATTTTCACCAACAAAGCTGACAAATCTTGTTTTTGTATCTTCTGTATCATCGTATAAGAAAAAGCGTTCTTTCATCTAACCGTCTCCTTAATAAAAAATACGTATTTTCGACATCTTCTATATAGTAACAAATAAAGTGAATCTAGGGGAGTAAAGAATTTTCCTAAATTTTCACAAGTTTTTAGGAATCGAAAAACACGAACGATGTCAAATTATGTTACAATTAATCTGAATTCTCAAAAGGCTATATCCAATACTTCAACCAGAGTTTGAATCAGGTTATATGTTAATTGAAAAAAAGAATTATTCCATCATGCATTCGGTAGAAATTGCCCGCAGTCAGGCGATTGCAATGGCAGAGAAAAGAGTCAAATCCGAATGGAATGAAATGGTCTATTCCAATTAATGGGGTATAGAATTGCCATGGGCGATACTGGTGCCGGGTATTCTAGTTTGAGTATTATTAGTGAAATCATGCCGGATATTATTAAAATAGATCGTTCCGTTATTCAAAATATTGATAAAAATTCGGTGAAAGAATCGATGTTGCAGGGCTTAATGCTAATCGCACGAGAAGCGGGATCCCTAGTGGTCGCAGAAGGCATCGAAAACGAAGAGGAAGCATCCGTTATTAAGAGAAATAATGTTGACTTAGCGCAAGGATTCTTTTATGCACGTCCAGCAGCGCTTGTAAAAATGTAGCATATAGAAAAATGGAGGTAGTGATACGATGTATTTTGTTGACAGAGAAAAAATTGAAGAAATCTTAAAATATTTAGAAACGCAAATAAAATTATTCTTAAGTCAAAAGGAGTGGTCCACCCCGCTTGAAAAGGCAGCGTTAGAGCGTTTAAACCATATGATGATTGAGTCGGTTTTGGATGTCGGAAATTCGATGATTGATGGGTTTATTATGCGGGACCCAGGCAGTTACGATGACATCATTGATATTTTAATGGATGAAAAGGTGATTTCGGCTGAAACGGGGAAAGGTTTAAAAATCCTGATTCAGTATCGAAAAAGACTTGTCCAATCTTATACGGATGTTGATCACCTGGAACTGCAAGAGGTCTTTTCAAAACATTTACATGAACTGGTTAATTTTGCAGCCAATGTCCGTGATTATCTTGCCAATGAATTAGGCCCGGTTTCGGCGTTTAAGAACTAATGATCAGGCCGTTTTTCGCGGTCTTTTTGTTTTATATGGTCATAATAGATTTTAGGAGTGATGAATCTTGAAAAAGTATCAAGGCTATTTAATTGATTTAGATGGAACGATGTATAAAGGGACAGAGCGAATTGAAGCAGCATCCGATTTTGTAAAAAAACTTCGCGATCAACAAATACCGTATTTATTTGTGACGAACAACTCATCAAGAACACCGGCACAGGTGGCTGAGAAGTTGACCCAGTTTGATATTCCCGCGGATGAGAAGCAGGTTTTTACAACCAGCCAAGCGACAGCTAATTATATCTATGAACGAAAAAATGATGCTTCTGTTTATGTGATTGGTGAAGAAGGCATTCAGACAGCCATAGAAGAGAAGGGAATAAACTTTGGCGGAGAAGATGCCGATTTTGTGGTAGTGGGAATTGATCGGGAGATTAGTTATGAAAAATTGGCGGTGGCTTGTTTGGCCGTTCGAAATGGAGCAACATTCATTTCCACAAATGGCGATATAGCCATACCTACAGAAAGAGGCTTGCTTCCAGGGAATGGTTCACTTACATCAGTTATTACGGTTTCCACACAAACAAAGCCAATTTTTATCGGCAAACCTGAAGCAATCATAATGGACCAGGCCTTAAAGGTACTAGGAACACCAAAAGAAAAGACGTTGATGGTTGGAGATTACTATGATACGGATATCTTAGCAGGTATGAATGCAGGTATGGATACTTTATTAGTTCATACGGGTGTAACGACAAAAGAACTGCTTTCCGGCTATAACCGAAAGCCAACCTATACCGTTGATTCCTTAGATCAATGGGAGATGTAAAAAAGGATGGGGCAACCCCATCCTTTTCTAACCTATCTTTTCTCTTTTTCCTCGCGTGCTGCCCGGTGTGCGAGTCTGCTTGATGCGGCCGCTGCAATCGCACCAACAATATCATCTAAAAAGGTATGGCACTCTCCCGTTGATTTATCATTTAAATGCGCTAAAATCCCTGGCTTTAACTTATCGATGTAACCGTAATTAGTAAAACCGATTGAACCGTATACATTTACAATGGAAAAGGCTAGAATTTCATCTACACCATAGAGGCTTTCATCTGTTCCAATGATGGATTGAAGAGGCTCTTCAAGCATTCCTTTTTCAGCAAGTATATCCAGCTGTATTCCAGTTAAAATTGCGTTCTGTACTTCACGTTTTGAAAGAACGCGTTCCACGTTCGCTAAACAATCTTCCATTTTCAAATTTTCGTGATACTTTTCCTGTAAAAAGAAAACTAAATCAGCGATGTCCTGTACTTCAACGCCTCTTTCTTTCAGCCATCTGCGTGCAGTTACTTCGGTTAGATTTACGTTTTTGTCGTCTGCCATTCCTCTGATCACCTTTTCCATAGATTTTCACTAAATATATACTTTATTATTCTAACTTATGCAAATTCACCTTAAAAAAGAGCATGGATAAACACTTATATTCTCCATCATTTTTCTTCGTTATTCAGGAACAAGTTTTTTAACCTAAATACATATACATGAGGTAAGAAAAGGGAAAGAAATGAGGTGGGACCTTAATGCTTCAGAAAATGCTGGAAAATCAATATGGCATTACGGTGGATGAATATGTAAAATTAGATACTTACGATGCGTTAAGAGGAAATGGCTGGCTCTACTTAATCTCCAAACCAACTGGCAAGGAAGAAGAGGATCTTGCCGAGCTTGAAAAAATATCGCAGCATTTAAGAAATTATGGCGATCAAAATGTCCTCGTCTTTTTGCAATCGAAAGAAGGTCATCTTATTACGACATGGGAACAAAATAAATATTGTGTCTTGGCCAATCGACAAACGGAAGCACAGCGAAAAATAAAATTGGGGAGGAAATTGGCTAGATTTCATGAACGTGGGAGAAGGGTTACCTTTCAAATAGAGAGGTCCAGCAGGATTGGCCAATGGAAGTCATTATGGGAAAAGCGGCTTGAGCAAATGGAAAAGGTTTGGAATGGGCTGCTTTTTCAAACACCTGAAGATGAGTTTCAACGAATGTTTATTGATTCCTTCCCCTATTATCTAGGGTTAACAGAGAATGCTATTCAATATTTAGTGGATACCGAAATCGATGATGAACCATTGGAAACAGATAGCGGCACTGTTTGTCATGAACGTTTTACCCAAAAAACATGGGGGCCACTCAATAATTATATGATAAAAAACCCATTCGATTGGGTCTTTGACCATCGCAGCCGTGACCTAGCTGAATGGACAAGAGAAAGATACCTTCACAATTTCCAAACCTATGATGTGGAATTAAAACGATTTTTTGAAGAGTACCAAAGTATTTCTCCATTGTCGCCTTTTACATGGCGATTATTATATTCGCGCTTAATTTTTCCACTTCATTACTTTGAATGCATCGAGAGTTATTATATAACCACATCGGAACAGGATAAAAAGGTATTGGAGGAGAAGTTAACTAGAATTTTACGGCAGTCTGGCGAATATGAGCGGTTTTTAGCTGGTTTTTATCAACTAACGGATGCGCCCATTAAGACTTTAAAACTTCCCCTATTAGAATGGCTTTATTAAAAAAATTAACATAAAAAAAGCGATTGCCTCAAAAGGCATCGCTTTTTTAAAATAAGGATTATTACTAGAAAACTTGCTCTACTTCAACAATACCAGGAACTTCTTCTAAAAGAGCTCTTTCAATACCAGCCTTAAGTGTGATTGTTGAACTTGGGCAGCTTCCACATGCACCTAACAGGCGAAGTTTTACAATGCCTTCTTCCACATCTACTAATTCACAATCTCCGCCATCGCGAAGAAGAAATGGACGTAATTTATCTAATACTTCTTGAACTTGCTCAAAAATTTCTTGTTCTGCCAAATGAATCGACTCCCTTCCTATAGTTTATATTATAATGTCATCGGCGTTAAAAATCCATTATCAGAAATTAGGAAAACACACATTTAAAGACATTTTCTTTGTTTGTATAGTATAAATAAGGTAGTCAATCTTAAAGGAAAAGGCAGGAATCATATGATGAATAGTCAAGAAGTAGAAATTGTTGTTTATGGAGCGGAACAATTATGCCCAAGTTGTGTAAATTTACCTTCTTCCAAAGAAACGTTTGAATGGCTGGAGGCAGCTATAGCTAGGAAATTTCCGGATCAACCTTTTAAAATGACGTACGTTGATATTTACCAGCCCACTGGGGAGAATGAACAACTCGATTTTGCCAAAAAAGTGGTCGAAGAGGATATGTTTTACCCGGTAGTTGTCATTAAAGAAAAAGTCGTTGGCGAAGGGAACCCGCGCTTAAAAACTATTTTTTCAGAACTAGAGAAATATGGGTATAAAGCAATTTAATGAGAAGAAGCATTCCAACGACATCGGAATGCTTCTTCTTGTTTATTCATCCATTATGATACTTGTACATCCATAAAATCCCAGTTTTCAACATACGGGCGACGCGTCCTGTAATAGCGCGGTCTGCCATCATCCCAAAACCATGCTTTTTCCCCAGGGAACCAAGGATACCCTTTAATTTAATTTGTGGGAAGGAAGCAGGCGGTTCTTCACCTTTCCAACGTCTCTTTAAGACTTCAACAATTTGTTCAGCCTGTCCCTCTGCTAATTGAGCACTTGGTGCATGGGGGAGACTTGCACAATCCCCGAGTATAAAAACATGTTCATCATTTGGTAAATGATGAATTGGGGTAAGGACTAGTCTGCCCATTCCGTCTTTTTCCCCGTCCATATCGCGGACAATTTTATTGGCTTGAATTCCTGCCGTCCAGACAATCACATCGCAATGAATAGGCTGATCGTGATTGTATAATACATTTTCTTCTACCTTGGTAATATTGGAACCGTTGATAATTTCAACATTGTTTTTCACAAACCAATTTTCAACATATTTGCTTAAACGTTCCGGGAAAGAGGAAAGAATATGTTTTCCCCGATCAAATAATTTGATGTTTAGATCTTCACGGCTTTCACTTAATTCACTTGCTAACTCTACACCGCTAAGTCCGGCTCCCACAATACCCACAACCGAGCCAGGTCCCAAATTGTTTAAGACGGAGTAAGTAAGGCGGGACTTTTCGATACTCTGTATACTGTAAGTGAATTGATCTGCACCGGGAACATCATGGTACTTGTCCTCACAGCCAAGACCGATAATTAAATCATCGTAGGCGACGGGTTCTGCATCTTTCATTACGATTCTTCTGTTCATTGTATCAACGGCGATTACTTCACCATATTTTACTTCTAATCGAGGGTGTTCCGGAAAAGCAACACGGACTTCTTTGTCTGAAATCGTGCCTGCGGCTAATGCGTAGTACTCCGTTTTTAAGCAATGGTAGGGTACACGGTCCACAAGAGTAATCGTTACGTCCTCTGGTAAATTGTTGGGAAGAAGTTCGTTTAAAATCTTCATCCCACCGTATCCACCACCTAAAATTACAAGGTTTTTCATTATTATTTCCCCTTTGAATATCCGGTTTTCATATTAAAAAATTGGCTGAATGCAATAAAAAAAAGTAGTGTAATTCTTTCGTTTCTTTACCAAATACGAGTATATCTAAAATGGGTCGAAATAACAACATTATTCATGATTTTCTTGACATCAGCAGGGTAAACATGGTAATTGACGAAGCAAATGAAATAGAGTAGGATATGTAGTTGTGGAGAGGTGAAGGCAATGATTCAACCCATCATTGAATTTTGTATTAGCAATCTTGCTAATGGTGCACAAAAGGCACTTGAAAAATTAGAAAAAGATCCTAACTTGGATATTATTGAATATGGATGTCTTGGATATTGCGGGAAATGTGCAACTACACTATATGCTCTTGTAAATGGCGAAGTGGTAACGGGAAAAACAGCCGATGAGTTGGTAGATAACATTTATCAATATCTAGAAGAAAATCCAATGTTTTAAGAAAAGCGGAAGCGCTAAGTTCAACAGTATGAATAAAATAAGGGAGCATTGCCGCTCCCTTATTTTTTATTATTCCATATATTAGTTAATAAGATTCAATTTAGTTGAGTAGTTTACAATCTGTGTATATAATTTAATAAAAGCCTCATTTAGGGAGGGAAATACAATGAGTAATGAAGTGGTTATTTTAACAGAAGCAGCGTCGCTCCATATTAAAGAAATGATGAAGCATAACGAAGAAGAAGGTGCACTGTTACGAGTCAGCGTAAAAGGCGGTGGCTGCAGCGGTTTGTCTTATGGTATGGGCTTTGAGCATACAGTTAATGAAGATGATCTAACGTTTGAACAATTCGGGATTCAAGTGCTGGTCGATAAAGAGAGTGCTGCAATTTTACAAGGGACGAAGATTGATTTTAAAGAATCAATGATGGGCGGCGGTTTTACGATTGAGAATCCGAATGCCATTGCATCATGCGGCTGTGGCTCTTCGTTTAGAACGGCTACAACAACAGGTACACCAGAAGAATGCTAAAATATTGAACACGGAAAAGCGTCCCGCTGAGGGACGCTTCAGATTGTAGACAAAAGG